>NZ_JBNZCE010000025.1:137424-234265 GCF_050589265.1 Actinoplanes sp. G11-F43 | reverse complement strand
GGGAGCGGCGCACCGGACGCGGCACACGACGGCGAGCGGCGCACCGGAACGCGGCACACGACGGGGAGCGGCGCATTCGCCCGGCGGTCGCCGGACGGTCCGGTGTGCCGCCCGGCTCGCGCGGACGAGGCGGGACGATCCGATTTCCAGGACCCGGTCGGCGTACCCCCCAAGGGGTTGAGAAACGACGGAGGCCGGGAGATGGGCGCGGAACCGGTGGTCACGGACTGTCGGGCTGGGGGGCGCGCTCGCCCGGCGGCAGTGCGCAGACCTTCAGCACCTCCTGGCAGAGATTGTCCAGGCGGGAGACCGAGCGGGCGATCGCGGTGACCGCCCGCTGCTGCGGTGGGGCCAGCTCGTCCGCACCGCTGAGCAGTGACTCGGTGTAACCGCTGATCGTGGTCAGTGGGGTACGGATCTCGTGCGACAGGATGCTCATCAGGTCGCGTTTCATCGCGTCCGCCTCGGCCAGCGCGGTGTTGGTGTGCTGGAGTTCGGCGTTGCGCTCGCCGAGGGCGCGGTTGGCGACGTCCCGGTCGCGTTCGGCCGACACCCGGGCCGAGATGTCGGTGACCGCGGTGATGATGGTGGCCGGCCGGTCCAGGTGGTCGCGCAGCAGCGACACCCCGATCTGCGCCTCCACGATCCGGCCGTCCGCGGCGATCAGCCGCTGGTGCCGGTCGCCGCCCGCGTCGCCGACGAACAGGCCGGCGGCGGCCGCCCAGTTCAGGTGCCTGTCGTCGGGGTGGGTGAGGCTGTCGATGGTTCGCCCGGCCAGTTCGTCGGTGGCGTAGCCGAGGATGCCGGCGAGCGCCGGATTGGCCTGGATGACCGTGCCGTCGACGTGCAGCATCGCCTGCCCGACGGTGGAGAGCGCGAACTGGGCGTGCAGCAGCCGCTCGCGGTCGGCCAGCGCCGACTCGGCCTTGCGGCGGTCGGTGACGTCCAGGTTGACCTCCAGGATCGCGGCCGGCGCGCCGTAGTCGTCGTACTGCACCGACTGATGGCTGTGCACGGTCAGCCGGGTGCCGTCGCTGCGCAGCTGGTCCAGCTCGCCCTCCCAGCGGCTCTCCCCGGCCAGCCCGGCGTCCACCTCGGCCCGGCCGGCCGGGTACCGGGTGTCCAGCAGCCGGTCGCTGCTCTTGCCGACGACCGCCGTCGACGGCCAGCCGTAGGTCAGCTCGGCGCCGGTGTTCCAGCCGATGATCCGGGAGTCCAGGTCGCGGACGATCACCGCGATCGGGGCCAGGCGCAGCAGTTCGGCCTGCTGCTCGGCGACCGCCTTCGCGTGGTGACGTTCGGTCACGTCGGAGCAGAGGCCGTCGACGAACAGCCGGTCGCCGTCGCGCCGCGGCACACCCCGGGTCCAGATCCAGCGGGTCACCCCGTCCAGCCCGGCCATCCGGCACTCGATCTCGGCGGGCTGCTCGTCGCGGAGCTGGTCGACGTACCGGCGGTAGTTGTCCAGATCGTCGTCGTGGATGTTGCGGGCCAGGTGCTCGGTCATGTCCTGCTCGGCGGTGACCGTCTCCAGGCCGGCGCCGAACACCGCCTGGATGTTGCCCTGTGCGTGCACGGTGCGGGCCTGCCCGTCCGGCAGCAGTTCCACCGTCCACAGGAAGTCGGTCAGGTTGTCGACGATCCGGGCCAGCGAATCCCGCGCCACCGCCAGCTCCCGGTCCAGGTCGGCGGCGCGGCGCCGTTGCACCGCCTGACCGATGTACGCCGACACGCTCTCCAGGCTCGCGATCAGCTCGTCGTCGCGGACGTCCCGGCGCCGGTGATCGGCGATCATCAGCACCCCGACCACTTCGGCGCCGTCCCGCACCGGCACCGCCGCGACCGCGTGCAGCCCGGCCTCCCCGGCTTCGGCGGCCCGCGGCAGGTCGCTGCTCGGCAGGTCGGCGATCCACTGCGAGGCGCCGGCCGCCCACACCGTTCCGGGCACACCCACCCCGGGGGCGTACGCCCGGGTCACCTCCATCAGGGTGGCGATCTTCGGATCGGTGCTGTAGACCGCCAGCCGTTCCAGGCACGACTGGTCCGGGGTGCGGTGCCAGTATTCGAGGTACGGCCAGCCCAGCCGGCCGCCCAGCCCGGTCACCACGTCCCGGGCCGCCTCCTGCGCGGTGCCGCCCTGCAGCAGGATGCCCGCGACGGCCTGTTCGGTGTCGCGCAGATGCTGGGTGCGTTTGCGGTCCGAGATGTCCCGGACGAAGGTGTGAAAGGCGTGCCCGTCCGGGTCGACCAGGACCGACAGCGCGAGTTCGGCGGGGAAGACCCGGCCGTCGCGGTGCAGCAGTTCCACCTCGACCCGCTGCCCGGCCATCGCGGCCTCGGTGAGGTTCTCCAGCCCGGCCGTGTCGGCGCGCAGCCGCTCCGGGATGATCAGCTCGATCACCGGCCGCCCGATCGCCTCGGCGGCGGTCCAGCCGAAGGTCTGCTCGGCGGCCTGGTTCCAGCCGGTCACCACACCCCGGCTGTCGCCGGCGATGAAGGCGTCCAGGGTGGTGTCGACGAACCGCTGCGAGCGGGCTGCCACCTGCTCGGTCTCCCGGGTGGCCATCCGGGCGGCGATCTCCGAGGCGGCGGCCAGCCCGAGGTCCTCCATCAGCTCGATGTCGGCCGGCGACCAGATCCGGGGTTCGTGGTCGACGACGCAGAGGGTGCCGAGCACGGACCGGTCCGGGGATCGCAGCGGTACGCCGAGATAGGCGATCGCCTGGTACTCCTCGATCGACGGGTTGCCACCCAGCACCGGATCGATCCGGGCGTCGTCGACGGAGAGCGTCCGGCCCGACTCCACCACATGCTTGCAGTAGGAGTGCGAGAGTGGAATCTGCCGGGTGGCGGCCAGTTCGCCGGCCAGCCCGGTCCCGGCGGCGAAGTACTGCCGGTCGGCCTCGACCAGGGAGACCGCCGAGACCGGCGCGTTCAGCAGGCGGGAGGCCAGCGCGGTGAGCCGCTGCAGGGCTTCCGAGGGCGCGCCGTCCACCAGGCCGGTCGCGTCCACCTGCGCCAGCCGGGCCGGGTCCTGCACCGCCATGCCGAGCTCTGCCGTCTGTGCCGCCACGTCAGGTATGTCGGCACCGGGGGCGCAGACTTGACAGGGCGAACTGTTTACTTCTTCAGTTAACAGTCCTAATAATTAGCCATGCGTCGATCAGTGATCCTGGCGGTGGCGGCGACATTGGCCGCCGCGTGCTCAACCGTCTACGTGGCGGCGACCGCTAGTGCGGCCGTGGCCTGCGCCCCGGCCTGGAGCGCCACCTCCGTCTACGTCAAGGACAACGTCGCCTCCAAGGGTGGCCACAACTACACGGCCAAGTGGTGGACCCAGGGTGAGGATCCGGTCCTCAAGAGTGCGCAGTGGGACGTGTGGGTCAACAGTGGGGCCTGCGGTGGCGGCCCGTCGCCCAGTGCGTCCTCCTCTCCCTCCGCCTCGCCTACCCCCACCCCGAGTACCTCCATCCCCACCGGTGGTGTCCCGCGGCGGGCGCTGATCGGATACCTGCACGCCAGCTTCGCCAACGGGTCCGGCTATGTGCGGATGGCCGACGTGCCCGCCGACTGGGACATCGTCAACCTGTCCTTCGGTGAACCCACCACCGCCACCTCCGGCGACATCCGGTTCACCCTCTGCCCGGTCGCCGAATGCCCGAACGTGGAGTCCGAGGCCGAGTTCATCGCCGGAATCCGGGCCAAACGGGCGGCCGGCAAGAAGGTGCTGCTCTCCATCGGCGGGGCCAACGGCCAGGTGCAGCTCACCACCACCGCGGCCCGGGACGCGTTCGTCCGCTCGGTCAGCGCGATCATCGACAAGTACGGCCTGGACGGCGTCGACATCGACTTCGAGGGCCACTCGCTGTCCCTCGACACCGGCGACACCGACTTCCGCAACCCGACCACGCCCGTCATCGTCAACCTGATCAGCGCGGTCAAGAGCCTCAAGGCACGGTACGGGGCCGGCTTCGTGCTGACCATGGCACCGGAGACGTTCTTCGTGCAGCTCGGCTACCAGTACTACGGGTCGGGGCCGTGGGGTGGGCAGGATCCGCGCGCCGGCTCGTACCTCCCGGTGATCCACGCCCTCCGGGACGACATCACCGTCCTGCACGTGCAGGACTACAACTCCGGCTCGATCATGGGGCTGGACGACCAGTACCACTCGATGGGTGGCGCCGACTTCCACATCGCGATGACCGACATGCTGCTGGCCGGCTTCCCGGTGGCCGGCAACCCGGACCGGGTGTTCCCGCCGCTGCGCGAGAACCAGATCGCGTTCGGCGCCCCCAGCTCGGTCAGCGCCGGCAACGGGTATGTGGCGCCGTCCGCGGTGCAGCAGGCGGTGACCTGCCTGGTGAAGGGTTCCCAGTGCGGCTCGTACACCCCGCGCAGCGGCCTGAACCCGGACTTCCGCGGTCTGATGACGTGGTCGATCAACTGGGACCGGTTCTACGGCTGGGAGTTCAAGAACAGTCACCGCCCCTTCCTGAACGGCCTGTAGTCACGGTTCGATGAACCGCGGTGNCCGCCGCGGCGCTTTCGTGTGCCGACTTGCGGCTCGATTCGAGCCGTAAGTCGGCACACTTTCTAGAGGCGCCGGTAGGAGCGGAGGGTATCGACCGCCTGGACCGTCACCATGCCGCGCCACTCCAGGCGGGACGCCTCGCTCGGCGGCTCCCAGGTGA
The DNA here is from genome assembly GCF_050589265.1 of Actinoplanes sp. G11-F43. Taxonomy (NCBI): domain Bacteria; kingdom Bacillati; phylum Actinomycetota; class Actinomycetes; order Micromonosporales; family Micromonosporaceae; genus Actinoplanes; species Actinoplanes sp. G11-F43. The sequence continues at coordinate 229,574 of NZ_JBNZCE010000025.1, read as the reverse complement.
CCGCCCAGCCGCCGTCCTCCTGCTGACCGGCGGCCAGATGATCCAGATGTGCGCCGATCTGCTCGTCGGTGAAGAATCGGCGCCACGGCGAATCGGCAGTCGGCGCGATCTGCAACGGCGTCAGCCCGTACTCGCCCGGCCGCGGCATCGGGTGGAACGACTCGTGCGCGCTCAGCTGATCGATGACGGCCGGGGCCTTCGCCAGCGCCCGCTCCCGGTCCGGCACGTGCGCCAGGAACACCAGCACCTCGGACAGCGCGTGCGCCTCGTCCGGCAGCTCGCCCGACTCGATCACGTCCCAGCAGTACCGGCTCGCCTCCGCCCGCCACGGGTGATCGACCCCGAGCCGGTGGAGGAGCCCGGCCAGCCCGGCGGTCGGGTTGACGCCCGGCACATACGTCCAATCGGTCCAGTGCGCGGCCCGCGGATAGTCCTCGATGACCGGAGACGCCAACGGCACCGCACCGTCGACAGTGACCGTGGTCAGGTAGTCGCATGCCGCCCTCACCATGTCCTCGCCGGCCGCCCCGACGGTGGCCAGCGCCTGGAACGCCACCTCGGCATCGATCGGAAGACTGGCCGGGCAGCGTTTGTCCGGTTCCAGCCCGTGACCGAAACCGCCGTCGTCGTTCTGATGGGCGCGCAGCGCGCGGACCACACCCGCGCGGTCGCCGGCGAAGAGGCGACGTTCCAGCAGACGTGCCTCACGGTCCAGAAAGCGGCTCGCGGCCGGAAGGATGCTCATACCCGCAACGCTAGAGCGCGGGCCCGGCGGCGGTCTTGAAGAAAACGGCCGCCGGGGATACTGGGCTCATGGCCTACACCGAGTGGCAGCCGCCGCCCGCCCTGCGCCCGGCGGTCGCCTGCCTGTGGCACCGCGACGTGGCCGGGGCGTCGGTGCCGGGCCTGATCCTGCCGGACGGCTGCGTGGACCTGATCTGGCAGAGCGGCCGGGGCGTCTTCCTGGCCGGCCCCGACACCAGACCGATTCCGACCACCCCAGGTCGAGATCACACCCTGATCGGCGTACGGCTGAGGCCCGGCGCCGGCGGCACCGTCCTGGGCCTCCCGCTGGACGAGGTGCGCAATCTCCGCGTCGACCTGTCCGACCTGGCGGCCACCCCCGCCCGGCCCGTTCCACCGGACCTGTCCCCGGCCGCGGCGCTGCGCCGCCTGGTGGCGCTGACCGGCGCGTTCGTCGCGGAGCGCCCGCCCGACCCGGCGATGATGGAAGCGGCCCGCCTGCTGTCGGACCCGGCGGCCCGGGTGCACGAGCTGCCCGCCCGGCTGCACCTCAGCGAGCGTCAGTTACGCCGCCGTTTCACCGCGGCCGTCGGTTACGGGCCGAAGACCCTGCACCGGGTGCTGCGCTTCCACCGTTTCCGGCACCTGCTCGGCACCACCCCGGGCCGCGGCCTGGCCGAGCTGGCGGCGGCGGCCGGATACACCGATCAGGCCCACCTGACCCGCGAGTCGGTGGCCCTGTCCGGCCGCACCCCCACGGCCCACGCCGGCTGACCGGGCACGCCTCAGCCGATCCGCCCGACGACCGTCGCGCCGAAGTTGCGGCCGTTGCCGAAGACCGGCGAGTGGCGGGGCAGCAGCACCTTGGTGAAATAGCCGTAGATGCAGCTGCCGGTGCCGCACAGCACGGTCTGCAGCGCGCCCAGCAGGCTGCCGCTGAGCAGGCTGGTCACGCCGGTGAGCACACCGCTGAGCAGCCCGGTGTAACCGGTGACGACGAACGGCGCGAACCCCACGATGTGGTACTGCGGGGCCAGCGACACCAGCTCCGGCACGATCTTGTCGAAGATCGGCACCAGGATCGGGGCGCCGGCGGTGCGCAGCGCCTGCAGCTTCTGCGCGCAGTACACGCCGACGAGCAGGCCGGACAGCACGAACGAGCGGGGCAGGTCGTCCACCTTCAGGTCGATCATGCAGTCGGCGTCCGGCGGGGTCAGGTCGGGGTTGGAGAGCCAGACGTACCCGCGGGGCCGGGTCAGGTCCACCGGGGTGGTGCAGGACGGCAGCGGCAGGCCGAGCGCGGTCAGCGGCAGCACCTGCGGGATGGCGCTGTCCTGGCCGGGAGCCGGGCTGGGCAGGCCGATCAGCTGGAACAGGCCGATGTCGTTGAGCAGCGTACCCAGCGGGTTGTAGAAGACCTGTCCGTTGTTGGTCATCCGCTCCCAGTCGCAGAGCGAGATGCCCAGGGCGAACACCTTGTCGACTGCCGGCGGCCCCCAGGCGACCCGGGCGCACGCCCCGACCCGGGTGCCCTGGTAGGTGCCGCCGGTGGCGACTCCGGCGAGGGCGGGCGGGATGATGGTGCCGCCGGTCCGGGTGATGGTGCTGGTGCGCACCTCGACCCAGTTCCCGGGGTAGGTGCCGACCGGGATCGGCGGCCGGGGCAGGCACTGTTTGGTGGTGTTCCAGGTGGGGCAGCCGGTGTCGTTGAAGCACAGCTGGGCGGCGGTCTGGCCGTCCAGGGCGTTGTTGCGGGCGTACGTCCCGGCGACCGTTGTCTGCGCGGCCGGGGTGCAGGCGGTGGGATCGTTGGCGCAGTTGATCGCCACCTTGAACGAGGCGGCGTCGGCCCCGGAGATCAACTGCTCACGTTCGTGGTAGAGCAGTCCGACATCGATCACCAGCGCACCCGAGCCGAACAGCACCGCGCTGCCGAGGAAGAGCGCGACGATCACGGCTACCCCACCGTGCTCGGAATCCCGTTTCCGCCGCCGCCGGATGAATGTGGTGAACACGCCCCGACTCAATCAAGGCCGGGACGGCTCCTCCGGCGGTCCGGCACATCTTGACCCCCGGGGGCCACCCGGAAGGCGGCCCGGTAAGCGAGCGGACTGGTGTCGTACGCCCGCCGGAACTGCAACCGCAGGTTGGCCGCACTGCCCAGCCCGGTCCGCCGGGCGATCTCCTCCACCGTCAGATCGCCGGACTCCAGCAGGATGCAGGCGGCCCGCAGCCGGGCGGTGATCAGCCAGGCGCGCGGGCTGGCGCCCAGCTCGGCGGTGAAGTCCCGGCTGAGCGTGCGGGTGGACAGCATCGCCCGGCGGGCCAGATCGGCCACCGTGATCGGCTGATCAAGGTTGGCCAGCGCCCAGTCGGTGACCTCGCGCAGCCGCCCGCCGGCCGGTGCGCTCGAGGCCAGCCGGAACTGCGCCTGCCCACCGGCCCGGTGCAGCGGGGTGACCATGTGCCGGGCCCGCCGCACCGCCGCCTGCGGCCCGTGGTCGAGGCCGATCAGATACAGACAGAGATCCAGCCCGGCGGCCAGCCCGGCACTGGTCAGCACGCTGCCCTCGTCGACGTAGAGGACCCCCGGATCGACCTCGACGGCCGGGTGCTCGCGGGCCAGGTCAGCGGCGTGCACCCAGTGCGTGGTGGCCCGGCGCCCGTCCAGCAGCCCGGCCTGGGCCAGCGCGAACGCCCCGCTGCAGATGGAGGCGACCCGGGCGCCGCGCCGGTGGGCGGCCCGCAGCGCGTCCAGCGCGATCTCCGGCACCGGGCCGCGCCGGAACCCGGGCACGATCACCGTGTCGGCGGCGGCGACCGCCTCCAGCCCGGCCTCGACGGTGATCCCGAACCCGGGCGTGGTGGTGGCGACCGGCCCGGCCGCCGTCGAGCAGAGCACCGCCCGGTAGCGGCCCAGCCCCTCATGACCGAACACCTGCGTGGCGATGGCCGCGTCGAACGCCACCACCGGCGGCAGCGCCAGCACCGCCACCAGCTTGGCCGATTCCTCACGCATGACGGCAAGCATGCCACTGGCGGGCCACCCGGCCGGCGGCGACGCTGGACCGATGAGAGTGGAGATCGTGGTCTTCGACGGATTCGACGAGCTGGACGCGTTCGGCCCGTTCGAGGTGCTGGCGGCGGCCGGCTTCGACGTGGCACTGGTGACCGCACACGAGCCGGGCCCGGTCACCAGCATGCGGGGCGTCCGGGTGGACGTGCCCACCCCACTGGGCCGGCCGGACGCGGTGGTGGTGGCCGGCGGCGGCTGGCTGAACCGGGCCGCACACGGCTCCTGGGCCGAGGCCCGGCGGGGTGTGCTGCCCCGGCGGCTGGCCGAAGTGGCCGGATCGGCCCGCTGGATGGCCTCGGTCTGCACCGGGAGCATGCTGCTGGCCGAGGCCGGCCTGCTCACCGGGCGCAACGCGACCACCAACCGGAACGCCTACGGCGAACTACGCGGGTACGGCGTGACCGTGATCGAGGAACGGGTGGTCGACGACGGCGACCGGATCACCGCCGGCGCCCTGTCCGCCGGCCTCGACCTGGGCCTGTGGCTGACCGAACGCGAACTCGGCCCGGACCGTGCCGCCCGGGTCGCCGCCAGCCTCGACTTCACCAGACGCGACCCGGTGTGGACCCGGACCAGCATCGGGATGGCCGGCGCCACCTGACAGCCGGGCCGGCCGGCGCCACCTGACAACCGGGCCGGCCGGCTCCCGCGGCAGCTGCCCGGCGGCGATCGGCAGGGCGTCACCGCCGACCGCCGGCCGGCCTCGACCACGCCGATCCGAGGCCGCCCGCTGCACCCCGCCCGGCGAGTCGGTGCCGGATCCCCGGCCGCCCGCTTCATCCCGCCCGGTGGCCACATTGATCGCAGAACTGTCCGGTGGGGTGAGGCGCCGCATGCCATCCGATCGATATCGTGCGAGCGGTTCGCGTTCCTGGAAGGTTCCGTCTTGCGCCTGCTCCTCACCGTAGTCGTCTCCGCCCTCGCCACCCTCCTGGTGCTCTCCCAGTTCCGGACGGCCGACGCCACCGTCGGCTGCCCCTCCCCCGCCGCCGCGCCGTCCACATCCTCCGAGTTGGACCGCTGGAGCAAGGAACAGGTGGCCAACGCCCGCATCATCGTCGAGATCGGAGCCGAACGCCGCATCCCGGTCCACGGCCAGGTGGTCGCGGTGGCCACCGCCCTGCAGGAGTCCACGTTGCGCAACCTGCGCGGCGGCGACCGGGACTCGATCGGCCTGTTCCAGCAGCGGCCCAGTCAGGGCTGGGGCACACCGAAGCAGCTGTCCGATCCGGCCTATCAGACCGGGAAGTTCTACGACAAGCTGGTGAAGATCAAGAACTGGGAGAAGATGCGCCTCACCGACGCCGCCCAGGCCGTGCAGATCTCGGCGTTCCCGGAGGCCTACGCCAAACACACCAAAACCGCCACCCGCCTGGTCACGGCCCTGTCCCCGTCCCCGGCCGGTTGCGGCTGACCCCCGGACCCGGTCGGCGCCTGCCCGGTTGGCGTCCGTCTCCGGGCAGGATTCTCCCTCTTCCCACCTTTTCGGTACGCCAGTAGGGCCCACACCGATCGGGACGCTCTGTCCGGTCCCCGCAAGGTGGGCGCCACTCCAGACCGCCCAGCGACCGCCGGGCCGAATGCGGTGGTCGCGGGATACACCGCAGCCCGCGGTAGCGGGCCAGTGACCAGCGGCGCGGCCCACCACCGGCCCCGAGCTCGGGTCCGCCGCTCCAGGCGGCGTCCGGCGGGCCGGGTCACGCGGTCCGAACCGCGCAGGGCGGGTCGCGCAGGCCGGGCCCCATGGGGCGGACCGCGTGGACCGGGCCGCATGGGGCGGACCGCATCGGGCGGGTCGCGTGGGCCGGGCCGCACGAGGCCGACCGCACGAGGCGAGTCTCGCGGGGCGGGTCAGCGCTCGGCGACGCGCCTCCGCATACCGGTCGACACCAGACAAGTTGTTTCCGCTGGGGGCAGTGCTCGGTGACGCGTCGTCGTGGGCTGCGTTCTGGTCTCGGTGGGCGATGGTTGCGGTTGGTAGCCATGGCGGCCGGTGCGGTCACGGTGTCGTCGACGCCACTCGCGGTAGCGCTCCCCTCAAGACCGCCTTCTCCGGCTGATCTTGTCCGATTTCCACCGATAAGAGCCGTCTTCCTTTAGCCCTCCCGCCCCACTCCCGCGAGATTTCACCGCAATTACTACCTCAGCGGCGATCTTGGAGGATTTACCACCGAATTCGGTGGTAAATCCTCCAAGATCGCCGATTTTCTGGTTGTTGCGACCGGCGGCGCGCTCCTCACGCGCCACACGAATGACACATATACATTGAATTAGATCAAAACGATCGGCATCAAGGGCTCGGTGGGCCGCCTCGACCGTGATCGACTTGCGTGCGCCCCGGGGCCGTGCGGAAGACACCACAACCGCAAGCGTTGCCGAGTAGCAACGACAGGCGGCCGCGAGCGGGTACAGGCGAGCGCGAGACGGGCTGTGTGCGCATGTGGGTGCGTCAAAGCGTGGGGCGGGTGAGCGTGGGGCGTGGGGCGTGGGGCGTGGAGCGGGGAGCGGGGAGCGTGGGGCGTGGGGCGTGGAGCGGGGAGCGGGGAGCGTGGGGCGGGTGAGGGCTTCAGTGGGTGGGGGTTCGGGCTCGGTGGCGGCGGACTGCGTCTCGGTTGCCGCAGGAGGGGGAGCAGTAACGCTGGCGGCCGGTGCGGCTGAAGTCGGCGAACGGGCGGGTGCAACCGGTGGCTGCGCAGCGGTTCAGGCGGTGGATGCCTCGGCCGGACAGGTGCTGGGCGGTTCCCACGCTGATCAACGCCCGTAAGGCGGCCGACAGCGGTAGGGACTCGTCTCGATAGTGGACGTGCCAGCCGTCGCCTGCGTGGTCGGTCAGGCGGGGGTGGGCTGAGGAGGCGGCCAGCAGCACGTTCAGGCGGCTGGCCCGGGTGTTGTGGTCGGGGGCGTCGATCACGGTCAGCCAGTCGGTCAGGAACGAATTCAGCTCCGTCAGGTCTCCGGCGTGGACCGGCATGTCCACGGTGAGACCTGCCGCACGGCAGCGGTCGGCCAGCTCGGCGGCGGTGGCGGGTGGGTCGGTCAGCAGGGCCAGGGCCAGCCGGACCGGCTCCTCGCCGTAAGGGTTGATCCGCATAATGGCATTACACCATGCTGGGTGGCATGCATCGACCAGAGGAAGATCACGTCTGGGGTACCCGGTCCAGTCATTTCACCAGCGAGGGGCGGGTCCGCTATCAGCACTGCGCTTGCGGCCGGTGGCGGGTTCTCACCGAGCGGCTCGGTGCCGCGACGTTTGACGCGCCTGTCACCCTGGGCATCGGTGGACCTTGAGGGGAGGCGCTGTGGACGCTCAGGATTATGTGACGGCGATCGTGTTCGGCGCGATCATCGGAGTGGTGGCGCGGGCCGTGTTGCCCGGGCGGCAGAGTATCGGCGTGATCCCGACGGTGCTGATCGGGATGGGTGCGGCGGTGGCCGGCACCTGGGCGGCGGATCGGTGGGAGCTGCACAGTGATCTGCTGTTCACCGTGGCGGGGCGCGGGTACGACTGGGCGGTGATCGGGGTTCAGGTGGGCATCGCGGTGGTCGGGGTGGCGATCGCGGCCCTGATGGTCAAGGCGTTCGACACCGAACGCGAGAACTGAGACACCACGCGCGAACTGAGACACCACACGAGAGCGAGATGCCACGCGAGGGCGAGATGCCACGCGAGAGCGGGATGGCACACGAGAGCGGGATGCCACGCGCGGACGAGACACCGCACGAAGACAAGACGTCGTGGGGACGGGACGCCGCGTGAGGACGAGAGCGCCGCGCGCGGCGGGCGATCAGAGGGTGGACATGGAGCGCTCGACCGCCGGACAGGACGGTCGAGCGCTCACCCCCGTACCGCAATCAAGGTTTAGACCAGGGCGTTGTCCCGCAACCGCAACCGGGGCGGGGTCGCCGGGAGTAGGTCGGCGGCGTCGGCGGGCACGGTGACCACCACGCAACCGCTGCGCCTGGTGACCTCGGCGGTCACGCCGAGCAGCCGGGCCGCGCGGACCAGGACGGCCGCGATCTCCTGGTCCCGGATCATCACGGACAGGATGTGCCGGCGGCGGCGGTGACCGGCGGCCAGTAGCGCGGCCCGCCAGGCGGCCTGGGCGAGGGTGAGGCGCTGGGTGTTGCGGGGTGAGGAGGCGCCGAGGGGTTCGGCGCCGAGCAGGGCCTGCCGGCCCTGACGCCAGGCGGCGTCGAGCATCCGGGAGGTGGCGTGCCGTTGTGATTCGTGGACCAGGACGCGTTCCACCGAGTAGCGGCGGCGCTCCCCGCCGGAGCGGGTGTCCCGCCGGGTCATGCAGCCGAGGCCGGCGAGCAGGAACTCCAGGCGTTCGGCCGGGTCCTCCCGGTCGAATTCGGCGAGTGCCTCACCGGCGCGCGGTACGGCTTTCAACGGGCCCGGCCGGAGGGTGCGGCTGGTGTCCACACACTCGACGAGGCAGGCCGACTCGAAGGCGGCGGGTAGCGCGCCGGCGAGTACGACGGCGCGTGTGGCGGCGTGATCCAACGTCGCGGTACGGTCCATCGACCTCTCCTCTCCCGTGGTTTGTCACGCCACCGTCTCCGATCGGCCGTTCGGCCGGTACACCCGTGACGCAGACTTGAGGGAAACTTGCGCGGACCGGGCCCTCCCGCGTAGGGAAACACAGTGATCTTGGAAGCACCGTGACCCTCGGAAGCACCGTGACCCTCGGAAAAAGCCGCCGGATGGCGTTGGCCGGTCTGACCCTACTCCTCATGATCACTGCCTGTGGTCGCAGCGAGACGCAGGAGCGTCAGGTGCGGATCGCCACCGGTAGCCCGACAGCGGTCTACTACGCGATCGGTGCCGCGCTGAGTGGGATCATCGAGCAGGAGCTGCCGAACGTGGACGCCAGCGTGCTGGTCACCGCGGCGTCGGCGGAGAATCTCGAACTCGTCACCCGGGGTGCGGCCGAGGTGGGTTTCACCCAGTCCGACGTGCTGGTCACCGGTGGGAAGCCGAAACCGTCGATGGTGGCGCTCGCCCGGGTCTACGACGATCTGCTGCACCTGGTGGTCCGGGCGGACAGCGGGATCGAGGAGCTGTCCGGGCTGAAGGGCCGCCGGGTGTCGGTCGGCGCGCGTGGTTCGGGCACCACGGTGACGGTGGACCGGCTGCTGTCGGTGGCCGGGATGTCGTCGTCGATCAAGCGCCGGGAGCTGAGCCTGGACGATTCGATCGCGGCGATGCGGAACCGGGAGATCGACGCGTTCTTCTTCTCCGGCGGGCTGCCGGTGAACGGGATCAAGAAGGCCGGCGGGGAGATCGGCATCCGGCTGATCGGGCTGTCCGACTGGGCGGCCGAGTTGCGCCGGGTCTACAGCGACGTGTACGTGGTGCGGGACGTCCCGACGTCGGCCTACTCGGTGCCCCCGGTGGCCACGGTGGCGGTGCCGAACCTGCTGGTGGCGTCGGAGACGATGCCGGAGGATCTGGCGTACGACCTGACCCGGCTCCTGATGGAACGCCGTGGCGCGCTGGCCACCGCGCATCCGGCCGCCGAGCGTCTCGACCTGCGGGCGGCGATCTCGACGTTGCCGGTGCCGCTGCATCCGGGGGCGGCACGCTACTACCGGTCGGTCAAGCCGTGAAGCGGATCGTCGCGGCCAGGCCGCCGGAGTCCGCCGGGGCCAGGGTGAACCGCCCGCCGGAGGCCTCCACCAGCACGGTGACGATGGACAGTCCGAGGCCGGCGCCGTCCACGTTCTGCGCGTCCGGGGCCCGCCAGAACCGTTCGGTGGCCTGACGGCACTGGTCGGCGGTCATCCCGGGGCCGGTGTCCCGGACGGTCACCTCCGCTCCCCCGTCCGTCGCCGTCAACTCCACCTCGACCCGGCCGCCCGGCGGGGTGAACTTCAGCGCGTTGTCGATCAGCGCGTCGAGGGCCTGGTCCAGCGCGGTGGCCACCGACCGGATCGGCACCGGCTCGTCGGGCACGTCGGCGGTCAGGTCGACTCCGCGCCGTTCGGCCAGTGGCAGCCAGGCTTTGACCCGGTCGGTGGTCAGCCCGGCCGCGTCGGCGATCTCCAGCCCGGGACGGCCACGTTCGGCCTGGGCCAGGGCCAGCAGCCCGTCCAGCACCCCGGCCAGCCGGTCGGTCTCCTCCAGCGCCGACTCCCGGTCGGCCCGCAGGTATTCGTCGTCGTAGTGGCTGCCCAGGTCCTCGATGCGCAGCCGGAGCACGGTGAGCGGGTTGCGCAGCTGGTGGCTGGCGTGGGCGACGAACTCACGCTGCCGCTGCATCGCCTCGGACACCGCGTCGGCCATCTCGTTGAAGCTGGCCGACAGCCGGCGCAGCTCGGGCGGGCCCAGGCCGGGTGGCACCCGGGCGGCGCTGTCGCCGGCGGCGATCTCGTGGGCGGCCGCGTCCAGCCCGGTCACCGGTTTGAGCACCCAGCCGGCCAGCCGGTGCGCGGTGGTCAGGCAGGCGGCCACCGCGAGCACCCCGACCAGGGCCAGCACCAGCCACACCGACAGCACGGCGCGGCGGCTGCGGTCGGTCGGTGAGACGGTCAGGATGACACCCAGCACGGCGCCGCCGTCACTGATCGGGACGGCCACCACCAGCGGTTCGCGCTCCCACGGCCACAGGGTGGCGGGGCTGCCGACCTGGTGCCCGGCGAGCGCCCCGCGGATCGCCGGCTCCGGGTGCTCCGGGAACGAGCCGTAGACGCTGAGCAGCCGCTGGTCCTGGTCGACGAGCATGGTGCCGATGCCGTACAGCTCCTGGTAGCGGCGCAGCTCCTCGGTGAGGGTGTCCAACTCGCCGCTGCGGACCGCGGGCGCGGCCAGTGAGGCGAACCGGGTGGCGTCGGCGAGCCGGTCGGCGACGGCACGCTCGGTCTCCCGGCTGGCCACCGTGACGGCCAGCGGGATCTCCAGGGCGAGCAGCGTGATGCACAGCAGCAGCAGGTAGGTGACCACCAGCCGCCTGCGCACCCGACCTCCCTACGTTGCCCGCAAACGGTAGCCGACGCCCCGGACGGTCTGCACCAGGTCGGCGTCTCCCAGTTTGGTACGCAACGAGGCCACGTGGACCTCCAGGGTGTGTTTGCCGGACCAGGTGGTCTGCCAGACGTCCAGCATGATGCGCTCGCGGGTGAGTGCCACCCCGGGCTGGCGGGCCAGTGAGGCCAGGATGTCGAACTCCTTGCGGGTCAGGTTGGCCGGGGTGCGATGCACCTCGACGGTGCGCGCGCCGAGGTCGATGCGCAGCGGCCCGACCTGCACGATCGTCGGGGCGGCCGGGGCCTGCCGGACCGAGCGGCGCAGCAGCGCCTCGATCCGGGCCTGCAGCTCGGCCATCGAGAACGGTTTGACCACGTAGTCGTCGGCGCCGGTGCGCAGCCCGGTGACCCGGTCGCGCTCCTCGCCGCGGGCGGTGACGGCGATGATGCCCAGGTGCTCGTTGCGGGCGCGCAGGGTGCGGCACACGTCGAGGCCGTCGCCGTCGGGCAGGTTGAGGTCGAGCAGCACCAGGTCGGCGGGTGCGGCCTCGAGGGCGGCGGTGGCCGTGGCGGCGTGCTCCACCGCGTAGCCCCGGCGTTGCAGCATCGAGGTCATCACCGCACCGACCCGGCGGTCGTCCTCCACGAGCAAAATCCGCATCGGTCTCCGCCCCCTCGTCGATCGAAGGCCGAACGGTAATCGGCGTTTGTTTCCGGGAGACGTCCGGAAACCACTCGCAGCATATTGGCCCTTGACAGTAAGCACCATCTGTCAGGCACGTAATGCAGGACGCCCCTTACTGGGCCTTGCCGTTGTCGACGAACACGTAGGTGGTCAGCAGCGGAGCGTCACCGAGCTCCTCGACGATCAGACCGGACCTGGTGATCTGCAGGAAGGCGCTGCCGCTGGCGATCGAGTGGATCGGGCGTTTCCCGCCGTCCTTCTCGCCGTTCGGGGTGATCGACCACAGCTGATCGGCCTTGCCGTCGCAGGCGGCGGCCACCACGGTCAGCGAGCGGGATCCGTTGTTCTTGACGGCCAGGCACTCCGGGTCCGCCTCGGCGGTCTCGATCCGGTAGCCGTCGCCGGCCGGGGTGAGCACGAAGAGCGCACGGGGCGCGTCACCGTCGGTGATGCCGAGGTTGCCCCGCTCGTCCAGGGCGACGATGCCCTCGGAGGACTCGATCGGTTTGATCACCACTTGCCGCTTGCCGTTCAGGATCGGGTCGCTCGCCGGCGGCACAGTCGTGGTGGCCGATGCCGATGCCGAGGCCGGTGCGGGAGCCGGGGTCGGGGCCGCAGTCTTCTCCTCAGCGCACGCCTGCTGGGTCAGAGCGAGAGCGGCGACGGCGGTGATCATGCCGAGTCTGCGGAGCACGGGATTCCCCTTCATCTGTGGACCTGCGGTGCCGACGATCCTTCCCGGACATCAGGGTCGGCGAATCACACATTCGTGCCGTCCGCCGCCGGGCACTGACGGTTCCTCCCACCCGGTGACCGTTGTGGATCAGCGTCTACGACGAGATCCGCGACTTCCCGCCGTCCCGGTGGGCCCGGATCCCCCCGAACAGGCCGGGCTGCCCCGGCACCGCGAGCGCCGGGCCGCCGGCCTGGACCACCGCCGGACCGTCCGGTCCGGCGGCTGCCTCGACGACCCCGAGGTCCACACCGTCCAGACCACCGGGATCTTCCCGATGCGGGCCGACGTGCTGCCGATCGCCGACTGGATCAACCGATAATCAACACCATGATCGAGGTGTACGGGCGGGTCGCTCCCGGATTCGAGGCGGTTCGGGAGGAGTTCGGGCGGCTGGTGCGGTCCGAGGCCGTGGAGGGTGGGTCGCAGCTCGCCGTCTATCGGCACGGTCTGCCGGTGGTGGACCTGTGGGTCGGCGAACAGCAGGCGGTGACCAGTGTGTTCTCGGTGTCGAAGGGGGCCGCGTTCCTGGTCGCCGCGCTGCTCGTGCAGGAGGGCCGGCTCGAACTGGACGCTCCGGCCCGGAGCCTGCCGTTTCCGCTGACCGTGCGGGAGCTGCTCGGGCACCGGTCGGGGCTGATCGGGGTGGCCGGGCTCAGTGTCGCCGAGGCGGCCGACGACCGGGTGCTCGCGGCCCGGCTGACGGGCACCGCACCGTTCTGGGCGCCGGGCACCGCCACCGGGTATCACGCGCTGACCATCGGGGCGCTCCTCGACGCCGAGCTGCGGGCGGTCACCGGGCGGTCGATCCGGGAGTGGTACGAGGAGCGCCTTCGGGTGCCGTACGACATCGATCTCTTCCTGGGTCTTCCGGAGGATCAGCGGCACCGGTTCCGGCCGGTGTTCCCGGCGCCCGGCCCGGCGTGGATCCCGGAGCCGGGCTCGGCGGCGGCGGCCACTCTCGGCGCGTTCGACCTGGTCACCTTCGGCAATTCGGCGGAGGCGCTGGCCGGTGGGCAGGCGTCGGCCGGTGGGGTGGGCAGCGCGCGCGGGGTGGCCCGGATGTACGCGGCGGCGATCGGGGCGCTCGACGGCCGGCCCGCCCTGCTGCGCCCGGAGACGATCCGGGAGTTCGCCGCACCGTACTCGCTCGGGGTCGACCTCGTCATCGGCGAGGCCGACCACTACGCGCTCGGGTTCGAGAACCCGGCCACCCGGTTCCCCTGGGCGAGCCGGCACACGCTGGGGCACAGCGGCGCCGCCGGATCGGTCGGCTGGGGGGATTTCGAGAACGGGATCGCGTACGGCTACGTCCGGCGCGGGTTCGGCGGGCCGGACACCGGCACCCTGTCGGCCGGTGTCCTCGCCGCGGCCAGGTCGGCGAACAGCTCCTCCCAGAGCGGCACGATCGCCGGCATCGCGTAGGCGGCGCCGGTCACCGCGGCCGCCGCGCCCAGCCGGTCGCGTTCGCTCGCGTCCTCGATGAGGCGGATGATCCCGGCGGTCAGGGCGTCCACGTCCTCGGCCGGGATCAGCAGGCCGTTCGCGCCGTCGTCGACCACGTCGGCCGGGCCGGTCGGGCAGTCGAACGACACCACCGGCAGGCCGGCGCCCATCGCCTCCAGCAGCACCATCGGCAGGCCCTCCTTGCGGGAGCTGAGCACGAAGATCGACGCCTTGGCGAACTCGCCGTCCAGGTCCCTGGTCAGGCCGCGCAGCCTGACCGTGCCGGTCAGGCCGTGCTTGTCGATCAGGGTGGTGAGCCGCTGCCGCCACCGGCCCTCGCCGAAGATGTGCAGCTCCCACTCCGGGTGGGCGGCGTGCACCGGTGCGAACGCCCGGGTGAGCAGGTCGAAGCCCTTCTGCCGGCCGAGCCGGCCGGCCGCGATCACCACCGGGGCGCGGCCGGGGGCGGGGACGGGCCGGGCGGTGCGCGCCGGGATGCCGTTCGGGATCCGGCTCAGCGGCACACGGTCACCCAGGGCCGCCCGGTACGACTCCAGGTCCTTGCGGGTCAGCACGGTCACCGCGTCCAGGCGCGGGTAGGCGCGGGCGATCCGCTGCTGGAGCCGCCGGCGGTAGCTGCCGAAGTTCATGTGGTCCTGACCGATCCGGTACAGGCGGCGGGGTGCGAACCAGGCGGACAGCAGGTTCAGGGCCGGGCGGGTGGTGATCAGCGCCCCGTCACGCTGGGAGCGCATGTACCGGATCACCGACAGGTCGACCCACGGGTCGAAGCGGCTGTACCGGAAGTCCCGGCCGTGCGGCAGCGGGTTGCGCAGCAGCCGGGTCCGGTTGAACGGCCGGGCGCCCGCGCCACCCCAGCGGGTGCCGTCCGGTTTCAGGTCGGTGAGGGACACCAGCCGCACCCGGGGGTCCAGGGGCAGCGCGGGCTTCTCCCCGGTCCGGTAGACGCTGGCGATCTCCACGTCGTGGGTCGCGCACAACGCGTTGGCCTGATTGAAGACCGTACGGATCGTTCCGCCGACCGCGTACGCGTTGTGCAACAGGTACCTGATGTTCACCGGCCACAACCTAGGGCGTGCCGTCAACAAACCTGCGAGAATACACAGATTCGCAGCTCACGGGTGATGCTGGAGCAAAGTGGACGGTCCGGGGTGGCGCGGACGGGACGGGGCCCCCGATCCGGGTGGGGCCGTGGGGCGTACCCCGCGACGTCGATCACGAATCCCCTCCGGACGGAGGCGGCGAAGGACGCACCCGCGGAGTCCATGCCCCTCAATGCATGCGGTGCAGGTGCCTCAGGGTGAGGGCCAGCCGGGCGCGGAGCAGGCCGTGCGGGTCGTGCAGGCTCCAGCCGAGCAGGTGTTCGGCCTGGGTGACCCGGTCCTGGAGGCTGGAGTGGTGCAGGCGCAGCCGGGTCGCCGCGGCGCGCAGGCTGCTGGTGGTGGTGATGGCGTACAGGGTGGCGGGCAGCCAGGGCGCGGTGGCCGCGGCCTGGTCCAGGGCGAGCACGTCGGGGACCGCGCCCGGGTCGGGGACCGACGCCAGCACCGCCAGGGCGCCGAGCTCGTCGTGGCGTACCACCGGTTCGCCGGGGTCGTCGTCGGTGCCGGCGGCGGTGAACCGGACCGCGATCAGCGCCGCCCGGTAGGACGCCGGGAGTTCCAGCACCGGGACGGTGGGCCCGATGCCGGCCCGGTTCGCCGCCGGGTCCGCGGTCGCCGCCCGCACGGCGACCTCCCCGGTGTGCTCGACCAGCGCGTACGCGGACCCCTCCAGCCCCAGACGGCGCCCCGCCAGCAGGCGTGACTCGGGTGGCGCGGACGCGTCGACGAGCAGTTCGGCCAGGGCCGGGTCGCCGGCGGCGGGGGCCCGGCCGCGGGTGCGGTCCAGGACGGTGCGGGCCGCGCCGGCCGCCCGTTCCAGCACCATCGCGTCGACCGGGCCGGGCGTGCCGGAGCGTTCCAGCCACAACCCGGCGGTGCCCAGGTCCAGGTGTGGCCAGTCGGCGGCGGCCGGTTCGGCGACGGGGGCGGCGACACCGTCCGGCAGCATCCGGATGTGGACGCGCCGGGCGGTGTCGTCGAGCCGGGCCGGGCAGCCGGCCAGCACCGCCGCGCCGCGGACGATGCTCTGCAGGCCGGCGCCGGCCTCGACGAGACCGTCGAAGTAGGCGATCACCCGCACGGCGGCGCTGGCGTCGGCGTCCAGCGCGGCCAGGCGTACGGCCAGGTCTTTCATGGTCCGAATCTACGAGTTGAGCAGGCGGTCCATCCAGCGGATCCGGGCCTGCCGGGCGTCCTGGGACAGGGCCGCGCTGGGCACCATGCTGTCGAAGCCGTGGAACGCGCCGGGCCACACGTGCAGTTCGGCCCGGCCGCCGGCCTGCCAGATCCGGCTCGCATAGGCGACGTCCTCGTCCCGGAACGTCTCCGCGCTGCCGACGTCGATGAACGCGGGCGGCAGACCGGACAGGTCGGCCGCGCGGGCCGGCGCGGCGTAGGCCGGCACGTCCGGACCACCGGCCGCGGCACCGAGCAGCGCACCCCATCCGGTCCGGTTGGAGATCCGGTCCCAGACCCCCAGCCCTTCCATCTGTACGGCGGAGGCCGACTCGTTGCGGTCGTCCAGCATCGGGTAGATCAGCAGTTGCCCGAGCAGTGCCGGCCCGTCCAGGTCGCGGGCCATCAGCGCGAGGGCGGCGGCCAGTCCGCCACCGGCACTGGCCCCGGCGACGATCAGCCGTCCGGGGTCGTAACCCAGTTCCGCGGCGTGCCCGGCGGTCCACAGCAGCCCGGCGTAGCAGTCCTCCACCGGCCCGGGGTGCGGGGTCTCCGGGGCGAGCCGGTACTCCACCGACACCACCACCAGCCCGAACCGTTCGGCCAGGTCCTGCATCTCACCGACCCCGGTCCGGTTGTCGCCGATGATCATCCCGCCGCCGTGGGTGTGGTAGACGCAGCCGAGGGTTCCGGTGAACGCGGTCGGCCGCAGGATCAGCAGCGAGATGTCCGGCGCCCCGGCCGGCCCCGGCACGGTGCGCTCCTCGACCGTGAACCGCCCCTCGCGCCGCAGGTCGTCGTCGGTGACCGGGGCGAGCACCGCGCCCTGCCGCATCGGCGGGATCATCTCCGGCGTCAGCGACGGCGGGATCTGCTCGCCGACGGCGCCGAGGGCGGCGGCGAGTTCCGGATCGAACGGGACGGGCGAGGGAACGACGGTGGTCACGGCGGCCTCCTTGTTAACCCCGGATCACCAACGTGTGACCGGTGTCACCAGCATGCGGTGCCACCCGGCCCTGATCGAGCGCCATCCGGCGGATTCCCCCCGCCATTCGGCGGGTGCTCACCCCTGATCGAAACGGTTTCCGGCCCGTTGCAATCCACAGTGTCTCGACCGGGCCAGGCTCCCCAAGTGCAACCGCGATGCCCTTAGCGAGAACCTCTCCCAGCGGCGGCGCGCGACCGAAGAAGAGTCCGACACTCGATCCGGTTCTTCGAGAGAGGCTTCGCATGCGCCGTGCCGTCCTCCGTGCCACCGTCCTGACCTCCGCGCTGCTGTTCAGCGGCGTGGCGATCCCGGCCACGGCCGCGACGGCGGGTGGCGTCCCGGAGAAGAAGGCGGTGAAGGCCGCGGCGCCCACCCTGGCCGGCCGGCTGGCCGCGACCCGGGCCGCGAAGAGCCTCAACTACTACCCGTCGAACGCCGCCTGGTCGTCGATGTGGACCGAGTTCGACGCCAAGCGGATCGAGGCCGACCTGGCCAAGATCGCCGGGCTGGGCGCGGACAACGTCCGGGTGATCGTCTTCCCGCAGGCGTTCGGCTACCCCACCCCGAAGGCCAAGTACGCCGATCGCCTGCGGGCCTTCGTGGCGGCCGCCGACAAGCACGGGATGACCGTCAAGCTGACCCTGTTCGACTGGTGGGACGGCTACTCCGACGCCGCCAACAGCATCACCTGGGCCAAGGCCGTGATCGCGCCGTACGCCGACGACCCCCGGGTGATCGCGGTCGAGCTGAAGAACGAGTTCCAGCCCGACGACACCGCCGCCGTCGGATGGGTGCGCAAGCTGATCCCGGCCGTCCGCGCCGCCGCCCCGACCATGCCGCTGACCCTGTCGGTCGACGGCGGCACCGGTGCCCCCGGCATGGCGAAGATCAAGAAATCGCTTGCCGGTACGCCTCTCGACTACTACGACTTCCACTTCTACGGCAGCTCGGAGCGGGCCCTCACCGAGATCCGGCGCGCCCAGCAGGCGGTCGCCCCGTCGCCCGTCGTGATCGGCGAGACCGGGCTCAGCAGCGACGCCGACAGCGAGGGGGAGCAGGCCGCGTACCTGGCCCGGGTGTTCCGCGCGGCCCGGGAGGCCGGGGTCGGCTCGGTGTCGCCGTGGACGTTCACCGACTTCGCCGACGGGGCCATCCCGGGCAACTCGCAGGTGGCCGGGAAGCCGGTCCAGTACCGGTTCGGCCTGCACCGCACCGACGGCACCCCGAAGGCCGCGGCCGCCGTGGTCCGCGACCACTGGACCACCGGCAGCACCCCGAACAGCATCCTCGACCTGGGCTTCGAGGCGCCCGGCGGCGAATCCCCGTGGCGGCCGAACCAGACCGCGGCCGGCAAGGCCGTGACCGCCACCGGCATGGCCCGGACCGGGAAGTACGCGGCCCGGTTCAGCAACACCACGCGGACGTCGGCGGGCCTGCCCTCGCTGGTCACCTCACCGATCACACCGGTGCAGGCCGGTCACCGCTGGCGGGCCGAGGCGTTCGCCCGGGGCGCCGGCGCCACCGGCACCACCGAGATCACCCTGAGCTGGTTCGACGGCGACGGCAAGTGGATCTCCCAGCACACCTCGAACCGTCTGCCGGCCGGCAACAGCGGCTGGACGAAACTGTTCGTCGAGGCGGTCGCCCCGGCCGGCGCGGCCGGCGTCCAGCTGCACCTGAAGTCCGGCGACAACAAGGGCACCGTCTGGTTCGACGACGTCGCGATCTCCTGACCGGGGTGCACCCACCCCGGGGCCGGTCCGGACGTTCCCGACCGTGACAGGCGACCGGGCCGTCGTCGGAGTCGAACGGTGGGGAGGTGGGCGGTAGCGTCGTCGGTCATGGACAAGGACGACATCTGGGCCGTGGTTCACCGGGAGCGGGCGGCGCTGGCCCACGATCTGGAGTCGCTGACTCCGGACCAGTGGGCCGCACCGACCGCCTGCCCCGGCTGGGACGTCCACGCCGTGGTGGCGCACCTGGTGGACAGCGCCAGGGCGACCTGGTGGAGCTTCGCCCGCGACATGATCGCGGCCCGCTTCGACTTCGACCGCCAGAACGAGCTGGGCATCCACCGCGAACGCCACCCGGACCCGTCGTCCACCCTGGCCGCGCTACGCTCCGTGACCGACCGGACTAGCACTCCCCCGGCCCCGCTCGCCACCCGCCTGGTGGAGGCGTTCGTGCACGGCGAGGACATCCGCCGTGCGGTGGGCCGCACCGGCGACTACCCGCCGGAGGCGGTGGCGGCGGCACTGACCCTGCAGTTGCGCACGTCGGCGCGGATGGGCGGCGGCCGGGAGCGAGCCGCGGATCTGCGCCTGGTGGCCACCGACACCCCGCTGTCCCACGGCACCGGCCCGGAGGTGGCGGGCACGGCGCTGGCCCTGTTGCTGGCGGTCTCCGGCCGTCCCCTCGATCCGGCCGAACTGACCGGCCCCGGAGCGGGGTCCCTGCCGGCCCGGGGACCGGAGAGACGATGACCGCCCCGCGCGCCACCGCTCAGCCGTGACCGGGATCGGTGCCACGCCGGTGGGCAGATTGTCCAGGGCTTCCGGCTTTCGGCGGGCAGCTCTGGGCAGAGTGCCCTACCGATCTTGAGCGTGTTGTGCATCACCTTCGGGTTTTCCATGCTGGGGCTCTCAGCACCGCGGCTGGAGGGAGCACCGATGTCCGTCAACGAGACGCTGACCAGTGAGGAACGGCTCGCCGAACTCGACCTGGACACGTTGAAGCAACTGGTCGGGCTGGTCGAGTACGACTCGGCCGGGGATCCGTTCCCGGTGACCGGGTGGGACGCGATCGTGTGGGCGGTGGGCAACGCCACCCAGACCGCGCACTTCTTCCAGTCCGCGTTCGGCATGGAGCTGATCGCCTATGCGGGGCCGGAGACCGGCAACCGCGACCACATGGCGTACGTGCTGAAGTCCGGCGCCATCAAGTTCGTCATCCAGGGTGGGGTGGATCCGGACAGCCCGGTGATCGGCCATCACGCCCGGCACGGCGACGGCATCACCGACATCGCCCTGTCGGTGCCCGATGTCGACAAGTGCGTCGAGCACGCCCGCGCCCAGGGCGCCCGGGTGCTGGTGGAGCCGCACGACGTCACCGACGAGCACGGCACGGTGCGCATCGGGGCGATCGGGACGTACGGCGAGACCCGCCACACGCTGATCGACCGCAGCCGCTATACCGGACCGTATCTGCCCGGTTATGTCGCCCGGACCTCCGCCCGCCAGAAGCGTCCCGGCGCGCCCAAGCGGATCTTCCAGGCCCTGGACCACGTGGTCGGCAACGTGGAGCTGGGCGCGATGGACGAGTGGGTGGACTTCTACAACCGGGTGATGGGCTTCACCAACATGGCCGAGTTCATCGGCGACGACATCGCCACCGACTATTCGGCGCTGATGTCGAAGGTGGTGGCGTCCGGCAACCACCGGGTCAAGTTCCCGCTCAACGAGCCGGCGCTGGGCAAGAAGAAGTCGCAGATCGACGAGTACCTGGAGTTCTATCGCGGCCCGGGCGCCCAGCATCTGGCGCTGGCCACCAACGACATCCTGCGGGCGGTGGACGCGCTCCGCGAGGAGGGTGTGGAGTTCCTGGCCACCCCGGACTCGTACTACCAGGACCCGGAGTTGCGGGCCCGGATCGGCGAGGTCCGGGTGCCGATCGAGGAGCTGCAGAAACGTGGCATCCTGGTGGACCGGGACGAGGACGGCTACCTGCTGCAGATCTTCACCAAGCCGATCGGTGACCGCCCGACGGTGTTCTTCGAGCTGATCGAGCGGCACGGCTCGCTGGGCTTCGGCAAGGGCAACTTCAAGGCCCTGTTCGAGGCCATCGAGCGGGAGCAGGCCAAGCGCGGGAACTTCTGATGGCCCACTACCAGCGGGCCGGGCACATCCCGGCGAAACGGCACACCCAGCACCGCGACCCGGACGGGCGGCTGTACTACGAGGAGCTGATGGGCGAGGAGGGGTTCTCCTCCGACTCGTCGCTGCTCTATCACCGGCACGTGCCGTCGGCGGTGTCGGCGGCGCGGGTCTGGCAGCTGCCCGACCAGGCGGTCACCGCCAACCAGCCGCTGCTGCCCCGGCATCTCAAACTGCACGAACTGTTCGCCGGCGAGGAGTGGAAGTCCTGCGACGCGGTGCGGGACCGGCGGCTGGTGCTGGGCAACGCGGACGTCCGGATCAGTTATGTGGTCGCGGGCACCACGTCGCCGCTCTACCGCAACGCGACCGGCGACGAGTGTGTCTTCGTCGAAGCGGGCACCGCCACCCTGGAGACCGTCTTCGGCGATCTGCCGGTGAAATCCGGGGATTACGCGATCATCCCGCGGGCGACCACCCACCGGTGGGTGCCGTCGGGGGATGGACCTCTCCGGCTCTACGCGATCGAGGCCAACAGCCACATCGCACCTCCGAAACGCTACCTCTCCCGGTACGGGCAGTTCCTCGAGCACGCCCCCTACTGCGAGCGCGACCTCCGCACCCCGGACGGGCCGAGGATCGTCGAGGACCGGAACGTCGAGGTGTTCATCAAGCATCGCGGCGACGGGCCGGCCGGTCTCGCCGGGAGCGTGCACGTGCTGCCGCACCACCCGTTCGACGTGATCGGCTGGGACGGGTGCCTCTACCCGTACACCTTCGACGTCGCCGACTTCGAACCGATCACCGGCCGGGTCCACCAGCCGCCGCCGGTGCACCAGGTCTTCGAGGGCGCCAACTTCGTGATCTGCAACTTCGTCCCCCGCAAGGTCGACTACCACCCCCTGGCCGTGCCGGTGCCGTACTACCACTCGAACGTCGACTCCGACGAGGTGATGTTCTACGTCGGCGGCGACTACGAGGCCCGCAAGGGCTCCGGCATCAACGCCGGCTCGGTGTCGCTGCACCCCGGCGGGCACTCGCACGGCCCGCAGCCGGGGGCGATCGAGGGCAGCCTGGGCGCCGAGCGGTTCGACGAGCTGGCCGTCATGGTGGACACGTTCCGGCCACTCGGGCTGGGTGAGGCCGGACGGCTCTGCGACGACGGGGTGTACGCCTGGACCTGGGCCCGATGAACCCGCTGTTCACCGCGTTGTTCGACGACGCGGCCCTGTTCCCGCCGGCGTCCATGGGCCTGCCGGAGGCCCTCGCGGCGCACCGGGCCCGGCGGGATTCGGCGCTCGCCCCACTGCTCGGGCCGTTCGTCTGCCCGGTGTCGCGCCTCGGCGAGGTCACCGGCGTGCGTGTCGCGGTGGTGCTGCCGACCGCGGACACGCCGGTGCCCCACCACCCGTCGATCGTGGCGGTCGAGGCCCCGGAGGCGGTCCCCGGCCCGGTCACCACCTACTCCGAGCTGCCCTGCGCGGAGATCGACGCGATCCGCCTGGCCGCTCTCCGGGCGGCGGGTCTGCGACTGAAACTGCGGACCGGCGGTGTACGCGCGGAGATGTTCCCGTCCGAGGACGTCCTGGCCCGGGCACTGTGGAACGCGGTCCGCGGTGGCATCGCGTTCAAACTCACCGCCGGGCTGCACGACCCGATCCGCCACCGTGACCCGGTGACCGGATTCGAACACCACGGTTTCCTGAACGTGCTGCTGGCCACCGCCCGTGCGCTGCAGGGCTACGACATCCAGCGCACGCTCGCCGACCAGGACGGCGAACGGGTGGCCGCGGGTGTGGCCGGCATCGACGAGGTGCTGGCCAAGGCGGTCCGGCACCACTTCATCAGCTTCGGCACGTGCAGCGTCACCGAGCCCGTCGACGGGCTGCTGCGCTACCGGCTACTCCCGGAGGATCCACGTTGAGCCACCCTCTGCCGTACGGGGTCTTCGCCACCCCCGACGATCCGCGACCGCGTACCGGCGTGGCGGTCGGTGACCGGGTCCTCGATCTGCCGGCCACCGTCGCCGCGCTGGACCCGTCGTTCGCGCCGGTGGTCGCCGGGCCGTCGCTGGACGCGCTGCTCGCCGCCGGGCCATCGGTGTGGGCCGCGTTGCGAGCCGCGCTGACCGGCTGGGTCGACGCCGAAGCACCGGTCGTGTGGGCCACCGATCCGAGCATGCGCCTGCCGTTCACGGTCGCCGACTACGTCGACTTCTACGCCTCCGAGCAGCACGCCACCACCATCGGTCGGATCTTCCGGCCGGACCAGGAGCCGCTCACCCCGAACTGGAGGCACCTGCCGATCGGCTATCACGGCCGGGCCGGCACGGTGGTCGTCTCCGGCACCGAGATCGTCCGCCCGTCCGGTCAGCGCCGTGGGCCGGACGGCCCGGTCTTCGGCCCGTCGCAGCGCCTCGACATCGAGGTGGAGCTGGGTTACGTGGTGGGCACGCCGTCCCGCCTCGGTGAGCCGGTGCCACTGGACCGGTTCGCCGAGCACGTCTTCGGGGTGTGCCTGGTCAACGACTGGTCGGCCCGGGACATCCAGGCTTGGGAGTACGTCCCACTGGGCCCGTTCCTGGGTAAGAGCTTCGCCACGTCGGTCTCGCCGTGGGTCGTACCGCTGGCGGCTTTTGATCATGCTCGTGTTCCTGCCCCGGAGCGCACCGAGGCGTTGCTGCCCTATCTCGACGACGCCGAGACCGAGCCGTGGGGGCTGGACATCCGTTTCGAGGTGCGGCTGAACGGTCACCTGATCTCCGAGCCGGTGTTCGGCGGGATGTACTGGACCGGCCCGCAGATGCTCGCCCACCTGACCGTCAACGGGGCGTCACTGCGGACCGGCGACCTGTACGCGTCGGGCACGGTCAGTGGTGGCTCACCCGGTTCGCTGATCGAGCTGACCTGGAACGGCCGTGATCCGCTGACGTTGCCGGACGGCACCACCCGCACGTTCCTGGCCGACGGCGACGAGGTGGTGATCTCGGCGACCGCGCCCGGACCTGGCGGATCGGTGATCAACTTAGGTTCAGTAATCGGACGAATCAGCTGAAATCCGGCGTCCTCCGTGGCTTGATGAAGCTTGTCGCCATTCGGGTCCACGGAGGACAGCCGTCATGAGAGCCCTGCTCAGCACCGCCCTGATCATCGCCCTGATCGGCAGCTCCACGCCGGCCGGAGCCGACGACGGCGGCCTGCTGATCGTCAACAAGGCGTCCGAGAAGTGCCTGACCGTCGGCGTCGGCGACAACACGATGATCACCCAGTGGACGTGTGCGTCCGGCGACGCGTTCCAGCGCTGGGAACTCCTCGGCGGCGACCACGTGAAGATCCGCAACAAGGCCACCCGGGCCTGCCTGACCGTCCACGGCTCCGGCAACGGCGCCCTGGCGTCAGCGGCCCCGTGCGACGAGGCCGGCCGCTGGCGCCTGGCCGACCGCAAGGGCCGCTGGTGGGAGCTGCGCCCGGCCGGCACCAGCCGCTGCCTGGACCTGAACGCGGCCAGCCGCTCCGACGGCGCGGCCGTCCAGCAGTGGCGCTGCCGCCGCGGCGCCAACGACAACCAAACCTGGCTCCTGGT
The DNA here is from genome assembly GCF_050589265.1 of Actinoplanes sp. G11-F43. Classification (NCBI taxonomy): domain Bacteria; kingdom Bacillati; phylum Actinomycetota; class Actinomycetes; order Micromonosporales; family Micromonosporaceae; genus Actinoplanes; species Actinoplanes sp. G11-F43. Next base: position 205,179 of record NZ_JBNZCE010000025.1, on the reverse strand, counting down.
CTGAGCGCCACACGAACCTACGAGGGCGCCGGCACGCCGAGACGGTGCGCTCCTTCCACCTCGGCGGCGCGCAGCGGTTTGCCGTACAGCCAGCCCTGGGCCAGATCACATCCCTGGACCCGCAGCCAGTCCCGGTGCACCTCGGTCTCCACCCCCTCGGCCACCACCCGCAGGCCGAGGGCTCCGGCCATCGCCAGCACCGCCCGTACGATCGATTCGTTCGGTCCCCGGGTTCCGACGTCGGAGACGAACGAGCGGTCCAGCTTGACGATGTCGACAGGCAGCCGGTTGAGATAGCTGAGCGACGAGTAGCCGGTGCCGAAGTCGTCGACGGCCATCGTCACGCCGATCCGGTGCAGTTCGGTGAGGGTGCTGAGGGCGCTCTCGGCGTCCTCCATCACCCCCGACTCGGTGATCTCCAGCCAGAGGGCGTCGGGGGGCAGGCCGGTGTCGGCGAGCACCTCGCGGACCGCGGACACCAGATGCCGGTCGCGGAGCTGGCGGACCGACACGTTGACCGAGATGTGCAGCGGGCGGGCGCCGGGCGGCCGGGCCGCGCGCCAGGCGGCGAGCTGGGCGGCGGACTCCCGCAGCAGCCAGTCGCCGGCCTCGACGATCAGGCCGGTCTCCTCGGCGACCGGAATGAACCGTAGCGGGGACACCGCGCCGAGTTCCGGATGCTGCCAGCGCATCAGGGTCTCGAAGCCGTCGAGTTCACCGGTGGCCAGGTCGACGATCGGCTGGTAGGTGGCGTACAGCTCGCCCCGGGCCAGCGCGCCGCGCAGCGCCTGCTCCAGGGTCATCCGCTCCAGCAGGTCCTCCCGCAGCGAGGTGTCGAACAGGGCGTACGCGTTGCGCCCGGCGCCTTTGGCCTTGTACATGGCGGTGTCGGCGTCCCGGATCAGTTCCAGGGCCTCGGCGCTGCCGGCGGCCTTGGCCACACCGATCGAGGCGGACACCACCACACTGCCGACGGACAGTTCGAACGGGCGGGTGAACAGGTTCAGGATCCGGCCGGCGACGGCCTGGGCGAGGATGCTGTGCGACGGGCCGGCCAGGGCGATGACGAACTCGTCGCCGCCGACCCGGCAGACCAGGTCGGTGCTGCGGATGGTGCCGCTGAGCCGGTCGGCGACCGCGCACAGCAGCTCGTCGCCGACCTGGTGCCCCCAGTGGTCGTTGACCATCTTGAACCGGTCGAGGTCGAGGAAGAGAAGGCTGATCTCCTGCCGGGAGTCCTCCGCGGCGGCGCCCCAGGTGGCGATGGTGTCGCTGAGCAGTTCCCGGTTGGGCAGGTCGGTGAGGGCGTCGTGGGTGGCCCGCCGCCGGATGGCGCTCTCCGCCCGGGCCCGCGAGTTGTGCGAGTGCACCACCCGGAACAGCACGGTCACCACGAGGGCGGCACAGAGCAGCACCCGGACGACCGCGTCGGCGGTTCCGCTGAGCGGTTCGACGATCGACGCGGTCACCGGCAGGAGCAGGACCACGGCGATCAGTACGGTACGAGCCCGCGACAGCGTGCCGACCACGATGTGCTGGGGTTCGGTGAGGGTGCGCATCGACGGGTGGGCGCTGGCCGCGCCGAACATCAGGAACCCGCCGGTGTACAGCACCTCGATCTGGTCGATGGGGATGTCGGCCAGGTTGCCGTCCCGGATGGTGTAGAGCAGGTCACCGCTGAACAGGCAGGCCGCCCCGCCGAGGAACAGCCACAGCGACGGGGCCCGGGAGCCGCCGGCCAGGGCCAGCTGGACCACCAGGACCAGCAGCACCACGTCGATGACCGGGAAGAACGTGTTGGCGATCTGCCACGCGACCAGCCCGGCCCGGTCGATCGCCGGGATCACCAGGTAGATCCAGGTGGTGCAGGCGGCGGCCAGCCCGACGAGGACGGCGTCCACCCAGGCCGGGTCGTCGCGGTCGGCCCGGCGGTGGCGCAGCATCGAGGTGAACGCGGCGGCGGTCAGCAGGTAGCCGGGCACGATGAAGACGTTCGGGATCAGCGCGGCCGGCGTCGGCGGGGAGTCACCGGCGCCCGGCACCAGGGCGCGGGTGATCAGCCCGGCCAGGAAGAGCAGCCCGCAGGCGCTGATGTACCGCCACGGGCGGCGGTCGGCGGGCAGGGCGACGCGCAGGGTGCCGTACAGCATCCCGGCCATCCCGCACAGGATCCCGGCCAGGTTGATCGGTCCCCACAGGCTCGGCGGGAGGACCGGGTGCAGGCCGAGGGCGAGGACCCCGGCCGCGACCAGCAGCCAGGCGGGCGCTCGGGTCACATCCTGATGTTCGACGCCCCCGGCGCTCGGCTTAACGCCCCGGTGGGGCGATCACCGACAGTTCGAGGATCGGCGGGAGGTCCGCCACGCCGGGCCCGCCGGCCTCGATCCAGCCGGTCAGGTCGTCGAGCACGTCATCGTCCAGCACCAGCCCGAACCAGACCGGGCGGGCCCCGGCCCGGCGGGCGTCCGGCCGGGGGTGCACCACGATGACGTTGGACTGGGCGCAGACGTCCAGGCAGAGGCTGGTGCGCACCCGGTGGCCGGGTTCCAGAGCCGACCGGAGCACGGTGAGCTGGCCGTCGTGATCGACCTCCGGGTGTTTCCGCACGCTGCCGCAGCAGCAGTCCCGGCACACCGTCACCGTGCAGCCCAACCGGCTCTCCCCTGGCTCCGGGTTCACCCTACGGCGGGCCGCCGCCCGACCGCGGCGCGGGCCGCGCGGTAGCCGAACACGACGGCCGGGGCGATGGTGGCGCCCGGTCCCGGGTAGGTGCGGCCCATCACCGAGGCCGTGGTGTTGCCGGCCGCGTACAGGCCGGGGATCGGTTCGCCCACCGCTTTCAGGACCCGGCCGTCGGCGTCGGTGAGCAGGCCGCCCTTGGTGCCGAGGTCGCCGGGCACCAGCTGGACCGCGGTGAACGGCCCCTTCTCGATGGTGCCGAGGTTCGGGTTGGGTTTGACCCGGGGGTCGCCGTAGTAGTTGTCGTACACCGTCCGGCCCCGGCCGAAGTCCTCGTCGACACCGCTGCGGGCGAAACCGTTGAACCTGTCCACCGTGGCGCGCAGCCGGGCCGGGTCCATGCCGAGGCCGGTGGCCAGCTCGTCGAGGGTCTTCGCCGACCGTACGACGCCGGTCTCCCGCATCTTCCCGGTGCCCTGGAGGAAGGCGTTGAACAGGTAGCGGCGCCGGTGCCGGGTGTCCAGGATCAGCCAGCTGGGGATCGCCGGGACGGTCCTGTTCCGCTCCAGGATGGCGTGCCCGAAGTCGATGTAGCTGGCCGACTCGTTGGTGAACCGGTCGCCGGCCGAGTCGACCACGATGCTGAACGGCATGGACCGCTCGGAGAGCACGAACTGGTGGTGGCCGGCGCCGACCGGCACCGACGCGCCCCACCAGGCGTCGTCCATCAGCGCGAGTTCGGCTCCGGCGTCGCGGGCGATCCGGATCGGGTCGCCCAGGTCGCCCTCGGCGGCCGAGCTGTAGCCGGGGACGCCGTGGTGTTCCTGCCGCCAGGCGGTGTTGTTGGCGAACCCGCCGGCGCCGAGGATCACCCCGCCGAGGGCGCGGACCCGGGTGCCGTCGCCGACGGTCGCGCCGAGCACGGTGCCGTCGCCGTCCTGGACCAGGCCGGTCAGCGGGGTGCTGAGCAGCACCTCCACCTTCTGTTCCAGGAGGATGGCCATCAGGCTGCCGCTGAGCGCGCCACCGATGCCGAACAGGCGTTTGCCGGTGACCAGGCCGCCGAGGGTGCGCAAGACGAACCGGGCGCCGCGCACGAAGCCGCTCGGGGTGGACCAGGCCCGCGACAGCAGCCACACGTCGTCGGTCTTGAGCGGGGCCGGGATGCTGTCCCGGCCGCGGAAGGTGGCGAACCAGTCGCCCAGTCGGCGGGTGTCGAACGGTTCGGACTCGATGCCCCGTCCGGTCATGCCGCCGGGCCGGTCCGGGTAGTAGTCGGGGTACTCCTTGGCGGCGGTCCACCGCACGCCCAGTCCGGCCAGTAGCGCGTACACCTCGGGAACGGTCTCGACGAACGCCCGGCGCCGCTCCGGGGAGCTGGCCGGCCCGGCCTCGCCGATCGCCGCCTCCATGTAGGTGAGGGCCTTGTCCACCGAGTCGCCGGGGACCAGGGGGTTGGTCGGCATCCACAGGCCGCCGCCGCTGAGCGCGGTGGTGCCGCCCCATTTGGCGGTGCTCTCCACCACCAGCACCCGGGCTCCGGCGTGCGCGGCGGTGATCGCCGCGGTCAGCCCGGCCGCCCCGGTCCCGACGACCAGAACATCGACCTCACGATCCCAGGTGTACGCCATGATGCCCCCTGCTTGAGTAGCCGATCGGCTAGTTCGGTGGTGATCGGAAAGCTAGCCGGTCGGCTAGCCTCTGGCAAGGGGCGTTACGCTGTCCCGGATGGCCGGGAGACGTGCACGGGAAAGACTGTTGTCCGCGGCTGTGGAGCTGTTCGCCGAGCACGGGGTCAGCGGCACGTCGCTGCAGATGATCGCCGACCGGCTGGGGGTCACCAAGGCCGCCGTCTACCACCAGTTCCGGGCCAAGGAGGAGATCGTCCTGGCGGTGATCGAGCCGCCACTGCTGCGGCTGGCCCCGATCGCCGAGGCCGCCGGCAAGCGCCGCTCGCCCGCCGCCCGCCGGGACACCGCGCTGGCCGGGATCATCGATCTGGTGGTCGAGCACCGGCGGATCGCCGCCGCGCTGAGCTTCGATCCGATGGTCAACCAGCTGGTCCGGCGGCACGACGCGATCAAGGTGCTGGAGTGCCTGCAGGATCTGCTGACCGGACCGGACCCGTCGGACGCGACCCGGGTGGCGGTGACCATGGTCAGCGGCGGCCTGATGATCGCCGGCACCGATCCGCGGCTGGCCGCCCTGGACGACGCCGCGCTGCGCGATCACCTGCTGGCCACGGCCCGCCGGGCACTGCGCAGCCGCTCATAGATCTATTGACACGTCTGAATATCTAGTGCGAGTGTTCCGGCACCGGGAACACCGGCCCCCCGCTGTGAAGGGATCCTTCATGCGCCTCCGACGGGCACTCGCACTCGGCATCGCCGCACTCTCCGCCACCGCCGCCGTCCTCACCGGCACCACCACCCCGGCCCTCGCCGACGACGCGGTCACCCTGGCCAACACGATCGCGCTCAGCAACTGCTCGGCCTCCCTGGTCCGCTTCCCCACCTCGGTCAGCACCGACAGCGCGATGATGCTCACCAACGGGCACTGCTACGAGGGCGGATTCATCACCGCCGGCCGGGTCATCCAGAACGTGTCCAGCACCCGCTCCGGCACCCTGCTCAACAGCTCCGGCGGCGCCCTCGGAACAGTCCGCGCCAACCGCGTCCTGTACGCGACGATGACCGGCACCGACGTCGCCCTGTACCGGCTGAACACCACGTTCGCGTCGCTGAGCAGCACCTACGGCGCCACCCCGCTGACCATCTCGGCCAGCCGCCCGACCGCCGGCACCGCCATCGGCATCCCGTCCGGTTACTGGCGCGAGGTGTGGAACTGCTCCATCGACGGCTTCGTGCCCACCCTCCGCGAAAGCCAGTGGAACTGGACCGACTCGATCCGCTACGACGCCGCGTGCGACACCATCGGCGGCACCTCCGGCTCCCCCATCGTCAGCCAGGCGAACAACCAGCTGATCGGCATCAACAACACCGGCAACGAGGACGGCGCCTCCTGCACCCTGAACAACCCGTGCGAGGTGGCCGCCAACGGCGCCGTCACCGTCCGGCCGGGCCGCAGTTACGGCCAGCAGACCTACTGGTTCACCACCTGCGTCTCGTCCACCCGCACCATCAACCTGTCCCTGACGGGTTGCCTGCTCCCCAAGCCGTGAGCCCCCGAGCGCCACACGGTGGGCCGGGACGCTTCCCCCACCCCGGCCCACCACCCGACCATGATCCCCGCGCGTGTGATCACGTCCGGCCCCCGGCCCGACGGCATCGCACACAACCGCCGGCCGTGATCGGCTGCCGGGCCCCGGGCAACGCCGAGAGCACCCCGGCCGTCACCATGCGCGGCTACCGGGCTTCGCCTCCGGCCACGGGAACCGGCCCGGACGCGCCGGACCTCTCCTAGGTTCTGTGTGGCGGATCGCGCGGGAGCGAGGCGAGGTCCAGGTGGTGGCTGGCGTCAGCCGGACGAAGGTCGCATACCGGTGTTGTATGTGGCCTTCGTCCGGATGCCGTCCGGCGCCGGCTGGGCCACGCCGCAGCCCCACGCGATCCACCACACAGAACCTAACGGCCCGGGGCGGCGATCCGGCTCAATGCCGCGATGCCGATCCCGGCCGCGGCCACCAGCAGGATCCCGGTCCACGGGTGACCGGCGGCGGCCACTCCCGCGCCGGCGGCGGCGAACAGCACCGCCTCCGCCAGGAAACGCCACGGCTCGGGCAGGCGCCGGGTCGCTCGCGGGCCGATGAACAATCCCCACCCGGCGATCGCGACGGCGGGCGCGAGGATCGCGAGCGCGATCCTCAGCACGAGCGGACCGGGAAGCACCGCGCCCGCGTAGAGGAGTGCGCCGAAGAGCACCAGCTCGGTGAGGAACCGGGTCACCAGCACGACGCCGCGCCATCCGGTCAGCGGCAACGGTTCCAGTCCCTCGGTCGTCGACATGCGGCGCAGCGTAGTACACCGGCGGATCCCGGGGCGCCCGCCGCAGTCCATTCCGGACGGCCGTCCGGAATGGACGGTCTCACCGAGGTCCCAGTGGGGCCGCCTGCCGGCGCAGCGCGGCCAGGTCGAGGTCCACGAGCCGTCCGGCGCGTTTGCGGATCCGGCCGTCGACCACGACGGTGTGCACGTCGCCCGGCCCGGACGTGGTCACGATCGCACCGCTGAGATCACCGTCCAGGTGTGCGAGACCGTCGAGCAGGATCAGGTCGGCGCGCCGTCCCGCCGCCAGCACGCCGACGCGGTCGCCGAGGCCGATCGCGGCGGCGCCGTCGACGGTGGCGGCGGCCAGGAACGCGCCGGCCGGGTGCGCCGTTCCGGTCTCCAGCCGGTGCGCCCGGAGAGTGGCCCGCATCGTCTCGAAGAGGTCGGCGGGCGCGTCGACCATCACGTCGGTGCCCAGTCCGGGGCGCATCCCGGCGACGGCCAGCCGGGTGTACGCGGATGGCCCGTGCCCCATCGTCGCCTCCACGACCGGGGTGACCACGGCGTGCGCGCCGGTGTCCGCGAACAGTGCCGCCGTCGCCGCGGTCACCTGGTTGACGTGCACGAGTTGCAGGTGTGGGCCGAGCAGCCCGGCGGCACGCAGCCGGTCCAGTTCACCGGGACCGCCGCCGGCGTGCACCGCGACGGTCATGCCCAGGTCGCGGCCCCGGCGGATCGCGGGTATCGCGGACTCCCACCCGTCCCGGTCCGAGCCGAACACGGCCAGCCCACCGGTGATCGTGCCGGTGAGGCCCGCCAGCCGCCGGACGTCGGGCTCGTCGTCCGGGTTGGTGTGCCCGACGACCGCGCGGATGCCCGCCTCCCGGTACGCCTGAAGCACCGCGTCGGTGTGTTCCGGCGTCCGGGTGGTGTTGCTCCAGTCGAAGACGGTGGTGATCCCCGCGTTCAGGGCCTCGGCCGCCCCGAGCAGGGCCGCCAGCCGGGCTTCGGCCGGACCGTACCCGGCGAGGGCCCGGCCCAGCACCACCCGGAGATACCCGGGCAGGGCCCAGTCCGGCCCGGCGCCTCGCAGCGCCGCCTGCCAGACGTGCCGGTGCGCGTCGACGAGCCCGGGAACGATCACCAGCCCGGTGGCGTCGACCACCTCGCCCGCCGTCGTCTCCCGCGGCGCGTGCATGTCGACGATCACGCCGCCGTCGATCGCCACGTCGGCGCGGGTCCCGTCCACGAGTCGCCCGCCCCGGATCAGCAGTTCCATGCCCACTCCTTAGAAAGCTTTTGGTAAAGCTATCTGTAAAGCTTTCTGGGCGCCACTACGATGGAACGATGGCCGGGGACACCACAGACGAGATCGTCGCCTCCTGGGATCGCGAGGTGCCCGGGGTGGCCGGCGACGCGTTCGCGCTCGGCAAGCGGGCGTCCCGGCTGGCCGCGCTGCTCAGCGCCCCCGTCGAGGCCACACTGACACGGTTCGGGCTGACCAAGGCCGAGTTCGACGTCCTCGCCGTGCTGCGGGCCGCCGGCAGTCCGTACCGGCTGCGGCCCTCGACGCTCTCCCAGCGGCTCCTGCTCACCTCCGGCGGCACCAGCAACGTGCTGCGCCGTCTGGCCGCCGCCGGCCTGGTCGAACGCGACCCCGACCGGTCCGACGCCCGCAGCTCGTGGGTGCGGCTCACCGACCGCGGCGCCGAGACGGCCGAGCAGGCGGTCCGGGCCGCGACCGCGGCGCAGGCGGCCGCACTCCGCGACGTCCCGGCCGCGACGGTCCACGCCGCGTCAGAAGCCCTCCGGGCCGCCCTGATCGCCCTCGACGACATCCCCTGATCGGGCCTCCCCGGCCGGGCCGGTGGTGGGTTGCGGCCGGACCGGAGCGGGCATCAGGTGATCGATCGGCGCCGCTATCGGGGGAGGCGACATGCGGAGGATGCTGTTCTTCCTGATCGGAGTGGCGGTGGGCGCCGCACTCCTGATCATTCTGAGTGCGGGCAACGGCGCGGGAACGCCGTTCGGCATCGGGTTCTTCACCTTCCTCACGGTGGGTTCGGCGATCGGTGGCCGGTGGGGGCCCGGGCCGATCGCCCGTGGGGTCCGGGCGCCGTTCCTGTCCGCGGCCGGGGTGACCATCCTGGTGTTGTGCGTCCCCACGGTCGGCCTGCTGCTCTGGCGGCCGTTCCTGGGTGACGTCGTGCCACTGGGATGGTTCCTGCTCTGCATGGCGGTCGCCGGCCTCCTGATGATCCCGGTCGGCCGGATGGGCCGGGATCAGCGGGCGGAGGGCCGGCCGAACCGGGCGGTGTAGTGCCAGACCCGTTTCAGGGTCTGTTCACCGGCCAGTCCGCCGTGGAGCGCCTCGCCGATGATCCGGGCGTCCAGAACCCCGTCCCGGGCGATGCGGGAGGCGACGTCCACGATGTGCGGGCCGCGATAGCCGGGGTGGGCCGCGATGTCCCCGATCCGGGCGCGGAACCCGTGATGCCACGCCACCGGAACCCCGAACAGGCGCGCGTCCGCCTCGACCGCCGTCCCACGGAAGCACGGATCCAGCACCAGGGCCTCCACGTCACGGGTGAGGACGACTCCCCCGTGCACGTGCGCCTCCACATAGTCGTCGAGCGGTTCCCGGTCGTCGGCGTCGGCGAGGGCGGTCAGCGCACAGCGGTCGGCGACGCCCAGGTCGGCGGGTTCGAACACGCTGTCCGGATAGCAGAACGTGGTCCGCGCCAGGGTGTCCGCGGTCAGGCGCAGGTGTGCCGACCCGAACCGGGGTGAGCCACCGGCCGGCCGCCCCCGGTGGTTGAGCGAGCCGTAGACCGGGCGCTCGGCCGGCGCCGCCTCGTCGTAGACGCCGCCGAAGAGCCGGCTCTCCCACCGCCACCGGTCCCCACCGGGATGGCAGGTCACCAGCCCGTTGCTGGTGCCGGTCTCGAACTGGGACCGGTACCGGCCGCCGGCGGCCATCGCCCGCAGGATCGGCACACCCCCGGCCCGGCGGTCCGGGTGGAAGTGCACGGTCACCCGCCACGACGGATCGATCCGGTCACCCCGGGCGAGACCGCGGACATGGGCCACGGCAGCCGTGGCGCGGGAGAAGGACGTCACCCGGAGCAGTCTCGCGCACCGGCCGCCAGACCGCTTCCGGGGTCCGCCCGTGTGCCGACTCGCGGCTCGATGCGAGCCGGGAGTCGGCACACGGGCCGGCCTCGATCACGGGCGGTTTCCGGCGAGGCGCAGGAGGGCGCCGGGGACGAGCGCGACCGCGCAGCACGCCAGGATCGTGACGGCGTCCAGCGGCTCGGTGCCCAGCAGCGCGCGCAACGGCTCGAACATCACCCCGGCCACCTGGAGCAGGGCGCAGACCGCGACCGCCGCGAGCAGGGCGCCGTTCCGTGGGGTGCCGGGCTTCGGGTGGGCCCGGACGGCCAGTGCCACACCCAGCTGGGACAGGCCCAGGACCAGGAACATCACCGACTGCCACGGGCGATCGGCATGCATCGCGACCACCCCGGCGGCCATCGTCACGGTGGCCAGCAGGAGCGCTCCGGCCACTACCGCCCGGAGCAGCCCGGCGCCCAGCACCGACTCCTGCGGGGAGCGCGGCCGCCGGGTCAGCACGCCGGCCTCGGCCGGTTCCGCCCCGAGGGCCACCCCGGGAACGCCGTGGGTCAGCAGGTTGATCCACAGGAGCTGGGCGGGCAGCAGGGCCACCGGCATGCCGAACAGCGGGCCGAGCAGCATCACCACCAGCTCGGCGGCGCCACCGGAGAGGGCGTACCGCAGGAATCTCCGGATGTTGTCGTAGATCCGGCGGCCCTCGCCGATCGCGGTGGCGACGGTGCCCAGGTTGTCGTCGACGAGGACGAGTTCGGCGGCCTGGCGGGCCACCTCGGTGCCGCTGCCCATCGCCACGCCGATGTCGGCCCGGCGCAGCGCCGGTGCGTCGTTCACGCCGTCGCCGGTCATCGCGACGATCTCGCCCCGGTCCTGGAGGGCGCGGATGATGTCGAGTTTCTGTTCCGGGCGGGTCCGGGCGTACACCCGGGTGGTCGCGATGCCGGCGGCGGCGGAATCGCCCGCGCGGCGTGCGGCTGCGGTATCGCCCACGCCGCCCTCGGCCACCGTGCCACCGACGCCGCCCTCGGCCACCGTGCCACCGACGCCGCCCTCGGCCACCGTGCCACCGACGCCGCCCTCGGCCACCGTGCCACCGTCGGCGAGGAGGCCCAGACTGTCGCCGATGGCGGTCGCGGTCCGCGGGTGATCGCCGGTGATCAGGATCAGCCGGACACCGGCCCGCTCGAACGCCTCCGCGGTGTCCCGGGCGGTGGCGCGCAGCGGGTCGCCGATGCCGACCAGGCCGATCGGCTCCAGCTCCGGGCGGGTGTCCGGGGCGTCCGAGACCGCAGTGGCCAGGGCGAGCACGCGCAGCCCGTCGGAGGCGAACTCGGCGGCGGCCGGGAGCAGCGGTGACGCCGGGTCGAGGACGGCCTCCGGCGCGCCCTTGCACACCGTCAGGAACTCGCCGGACGGCAGCCGGTGAACCGTGGTCATCCGGCGGGTGTCCTGGTCGAACGGGATCTCCGCGACGCGCGGCGCGGTGCCGCGCTCGGCGTCCGGGTCGACGCCGCAGCGGTGCGCGAAGGTGAGCAGGGCGGCCTCCATCGGATCGCCGGCGGCGGCCCATCCGGTACGGTCCCCGTCCGGCGCGAGCAGGGCGGCGTCGTTGCACAGCGCTCCGGCGCGGGCGAGTTCGCGCAGGGACGAGGTGTCGCCGACGACCGGGAGCCCGGCGATGGTGTCGCCGTCGATGGTGCCCTCCGGGTCGTAGCCGGAACCGGACACCGTGCTGCGGTGGCCGCCCGCGGTGATCGCCCGCTGGACGGTCATCCGGTTCTCGGTGAGGGTGCCGGTCTTGTCGGAGGCGATCACGGTGACCGAGCCGAGGGTCTCCACGGCGTGCAGCCGGCGCGGAATGGCACTGGTCCGGGCCATCCGCCGGGCGCCGAGCGCGAGGGCCAGGGTGACCACCGCGGGCAGGCTCTCCGGTACGGCGGCGACCACCAGGCTGACCGCGGTGATCCCCATCTGCGTCACCGGCTGCCCGGTCAGCACGCCGACGGTGAACACCAACGCGGACACCACGACCGCGGCGGCGCCGAGGATCCGGCCGAGGGCGGCGATCCGTCGCTGCAGTGGGGTGGGGCCGGGGCGGGTTCCGGCGACGAGTTCGGCGATCCGGCCCAGTGCGCTGGAGGTGCCGGTGGCGGTCACGGTTCCGGCGGCGCGACCGGCGGCCAGGATCGTACCGGCGCCCGCGGTGTCCCCGGCGTCGTGGTGGACCGGCACCGACTCGCCGGTCAGCGCCGACTCGTCGAAGGTGGCCTGCCGGGCCTCGACCAGCTCCAGGTCGGCCGGGACCACGTCGCCCGCCTCCAGCAGCACGTGATCGCCGCGGACCAGCTCGGCCGCGGGCACCACGTGGTCGGTGCCGTCGCGGACCACCCGGGCGGCCGGCGCGGCCATCCGGTCGAGGGCGGCGATCGCGGCGTCCGCACGGACCTCCTGCACCACGCCGATGACCGTGTTCACCACCACCACCAGCAGGATGATGATGGTGTCGGGAAGGTCGCCGAGGACGGCGGTGACGACTCCGGCGGCCAGCAGCAGCGCCACCAGCGGATCGGTGAGCTGACCGCCGATCCGTCGCCACACGGTCCGCGGTGGTGGCGGGGCCACCGCGTTCGGCCCGTCGGTGTCGAGGCGCTGTCGTGCTTCAGCGCTCGTCAGCCCGTACGCAATCGTCCTGGTCGTCATGCTCGTCACCCTCTCCAGGCCCCGGCCGGTGCGGTGACCACCGCACCGGCCGGGNCCGGGTCGGATCATCAGAAACTGGAGATATCCGGCTGTCGACAGGCATCACCGCCTCTCTGCGGGAGGGCGCCGATCGCATACGGTGAGCGCTCGGCGACGATCAGGAGCACGCTGCCGGCCGCGCGGGCGGCCAGGAACAGCGCGACGATCAGCAGTACGGCCTCCATCGGTCAGCCGGCCAGGAGGACCGGGCAGTGCCCGCGCCGGGTGAGCGGTTGCGGTCCGGCCGCCGGCAGCCCGGCGGGTCCACGGGCCGGCGCCAGGGGATCGGCGACCCGCCTGCCGGGGTTGCCGATCTCACCCAGGCAGGTGTCGAGGACGGTCATGGCGGCGCCCCTCTCTGCACACAGTTCTCTAGATCGCGGCCATCGCCTGGTCGTCGACGTCGAACTCGACGGTTTCGGTCACCTCGACCACGCCCGGGATCATCCGGATCCGGCGGGCCGCCAGAATCGCCGTCGACCAGCGCTCCACCCGGCCGGTCAGGGTGACCGCGCCACGCTCCACCACAGCGGTGATCGTCGACCAGTTCTCGGCCAGCAGCGCCTCACTCAGCGCGACGGTCACGTCGGCGCGGATCTCGTCGTCCGGGCGCTGGTGCTCCTTGAGCAGGTCTCCACGGCTCACGATGCCGACCAGCCGGCCCAGGTCGTCGAGGACGGGCAACTGCTTGACGCCGGCCTCGGCCATCCGCCGGGCGGCCACCGGCACACTCGTCGACGTCAGCGCGATGACCGTGGGTGAGGTCATCAGCTCTCCGGCCGTACGGCCGGCGGCCTTGCGGTGTTGCCGTAGCTTGCGCCGCTCGAACCAGCGCGGGCGCTCCGAGCCGACGAATTCGATCTTGCGGAGCAGGTCCGATTCGGACACCACCCCGAGTACGTGCCGGTCCGCGTCCACCACCGGCACCGCGTTCACCCGCCGGCTCGCCAGCAGATCGGCCACATCCCGGTACGGGGTGTCCGCCTCCACCGCGGCGACATCGCTGGTCATGACGTCGTTGACATGCCAAAGCCTCATCGTGATCCCTCCGCCTTCGACGCTAGGCGCGCACCTCCCCCGCTGTCAGGGACCGTCGGGCCCGCCGGTTAGGGACCTTGGGCCTTAGTGGGCCTGTCCGATTTCTCGCAGCCTGGACTTCGGAATGTCGGAATCGGGCGGCTGGAGTGTGGACGCGGTGGGCAAGCAGGCACGGAATCGGTCCAAGGACCTGCGTAAAGGCCAGGCGGCGATCGCCCAGCGGCGCGGCTCCGTCAACCCGGTGATGATCATCGGACTGGTGATCATCGTGGCCCTGGTCGGCACGATCGGGTTCATGGTGTTCCGGGCGGCCGCCGGCGGCGACACGGCCACCGGTGCGCTGGTCACCCCGGCCGGAGCGACCGCCGAGGGCGCGCTCGTCGTCGGCCGGGAGTCGGCGCCGGTCAAGCTGGAGATCTATCTGGACTACATGTGCCCGTACTGCGGCAAGTTCGAGCGGGCCAACAACACCGAGATCGACAAACTGATCACCGACGGTACGGTCCGGGTCGAGCTGCACCCGCTGGCCTTCCTCGACCGGTTCTCCCAGGGCACCCGGTACTCCAGCCGGGCCGCCAACGCCGTCGCCACCGTCGCCGACCGGGCACCCGGCAAGGTGATGGCGTTCAACAAGGCGCTGTTCGACAACCAGCCCGATGAGGGCACCGACGGTCTGGACGACACCCGGATCGCCGAACTCGCCGTCCAGGCCGGCGTGCCGCAGGCGGTCGCCGACGTGCTCGACGACGGCATCCACGCCACCTGGGTGAAGCAGGCCAACGACGCCGCCTTCGACGCCGGCGTCACCGGCACCCCCACCGTCAAGATCAATGGCCAGAAGTGGGAGGGCGACCTCTACAACGCCGGCCCCCTCACCCAGGCCGTCACCGCCGCGGCCGGCAACCAGTGAGCACCCTGGGCACCGTCCGGCGGCTGCGCCACTCCAACGCCTGGATCTTCGGCACCATGCTGTTCTCGGCATGCCTGAGCCTGCTCGCGTCGTTCGTCCTCTCGATCGACGCGGTGGTGCTGGCCGCCGACCCCGGCAAGGCGCTGTCCTGCGACATCAACGCGGTGATCAGCTGTGGGACGGTGGCCCAGTCGTGGCAGGCCCAGCTGTTCGGCTTCCCCAACGCGTTCCTCGGCCTGGTAGCCGAGCCGGTGGTCATCACGATCGCCGTGGCCAGTCTCGGCGGGGTGCGCTTCCCGCGCTGGTTCATGGTGTCCGCCCAGGCGGTGTACACGCTCGGGGTGCTGTTCGCGTACTGGCTGTTCTACGAGGCCATGGTCGACATCGGCGCGCTCTGCCCGTGGTGCCTGCTGGTGACGGTCTCCACCACCCTGGTCTTCGCCACCCTGACCCACGTGAATCTCCGGGACGACAACCTGCCGGTGCCGCCGAGCTGGCGGGCTCCCCTGAAGTCAGCCATCCAGGCCGACCTGGACGCCGTCCTGGTGACGATCTGGCTACTGGTGCTGGCCTTGCTGGTGGTAGCCAGATACGGCACCCAGCTGTTCGCCTGAATCCGCCCTGCTTCGGGAAGGCGGGGACGGCGGCCGGCCACGATCCGCCGACCGTGCTCGCCCACCCGGCATCCGGCATGAGAAACGGCTGGGTGTGGGGCCACGCCGGCTACCGGGTGGCCTCCGGCCTCGTGCTCAGCCAGGTGGTGGCGCGGCGGGACGAGGCCCGGGACAGCCAGGCGTCCTGGATCACCTCGGTCAGCTCCTGGCGGGACAGTTCGCCGATCCTGGACGCCCGCAGCAGCACTGACAAGTGACCGTTGAAGTGGGGTGTGGTGAAGAACGGGGAGTTCTCGTCCTGGACCAGGGACTGTTTGTCCGCCTCTGAGGGCACCCAGAAGACGATCACGTCGGTGTAGCGTTCGCCGGTGGCCGGGTCTACCGCGTCCGGGCGTGGGGTGCGGAAGAAGACGAACGACTTTCGGCCCACCTGGTAGCTCGGGTTGCCGTCCGTTCCCCACTCGACGGTGACGTGGGGCAGAGCTGAGGCCAGTTCGTCGACATCCTCGATGCGCGCGGGAACGCTACCGTCATCGCCCATCTCGCCACCGTAACCCGCCCCCGGCCACCAGCCCGCCGGCCCGGCCGGACCGGCTCGGCGGTTCCACCCGCCGGTGGGCGATCTGGAGGGCGGTGAGCAGCGCATTCGCCCGGCGGTCGCCGGGCGGTCCGGAGTTTCGCCGGGCTTGCGGGGACGATGGGGGGCTACCCGATTTCGGTGGGGCCGACGGGCGTACCTCCGCGTGGTTCGAGGGGGACGCCGGACCGCGAGTGGGGGGCGGACCTCGGGTCAGGCGGTGGCGTGGATTCGTTCCACCGTGCCGGCGCGGTCGCGCAGCGCCTCGATGACCCGGAAGCCGGCGGCCTCGACCAGCGGGCGCTGGCGGCGGGTGAAGTGCTCGCCGGCGGTTCGGATGGTGATCCGTTCCAGGAGCCACTGGGCCGCGAACACCGGGGGCCAGGTGCTCGCCACATGGTCCAGGAGTAGAAGCCGGCCGCCGGGCACCAGCACCCGGCGCATCTCGGTCAATGCCGCCGCCGGATCCGGGACGGTGCACAGGGCCAGGGCGCAGACCGTGGTGTCGAAGGTGCCGTCCGGGAACGGCAGGCGGGTGGCGTCGCCCTCGTGGAACTCCACCGCGCGGTTCAGCCGGGACGCCCTCGCCCGGGCCTGGCGCAGCATCGCGGGGCTCAGGTCCAGGCAGGTCAGCGACACCGCCGGCGGATAGTGGGGCATGGTCAGGCCGGTGCCCGCGCCGACGTCCAGCACCCGGCCGTGGGCGCGGGCACCCAGCCACTCCCGGCCGCCACGGAACCAGTGACGTTCGACGAAAGCCATCTGCCTGTCGTACGACGGGGCGGTGCGATCCCACACCTCACGGCTCTTCGCGGTACGGTCCACGGCCCCTCCTGTCTCCGTCCGATCCCACCATGGTGCGCCCGGACCGCGACGAACCGGCGGCCGCCGTCACGATCAGGGCCAGCGCGCAGGCGCACAGCACCGGCCCGGCGCCGAGCCGGTCGGCCAGCGCGCCGAGCACGTTGTTCGTCACCAACAGTGGCACGCTCTGGGCCAGCACCACGACCGACTGCACCCGGGCCAGGTGGGTCTCCGGTGTGCCGCCCAGGATCAGCGGGCCGATGTGGGCGGCGAACAGACCCGACCCGGCACCCACCAGCACAGCCACCGGAACCGCGATGACCAGCGCCGGCGCGGCGGCCAGTCCGAGCACCGCGCCGCCGGCCAGGGCCAGACCGCCGCACGCGGCGACCGCGGGCCGGCCGGACGCGCCCCGCACGGTGACGGTGACCGCGACCGCCGTCATGCCCAGGGCCACCGAGCCGGCCAGCAGCCCGCCGGCATCAGCGCTCCACTGTCGCTGGATCGCCAGCAGGGGCACGAGCAGCGCGGGAACCGGCAGCAGGAAACCCGCGGCGGCGGCGACCAGTCCCAGGGCCCGGCGCAGTTCCGGATCCGACCGGACCACCCGGAGGCCGCCACCCGGCGCGGCACCCCGGGGCAGCGCGACGGCGCCGGTGACCCGTGGCCGCAGCATGATCAGGACGACGGCCATCACCAGGAACGTGCCGGTGTTGACGAACGCCGCGGCGGCCGGCCCGGCACCGGCCACCACCAGGCCGCCCAGTGACGGGCCGGCGAACGCCGCGACCTGGCCGACCGCCTGCCGGGCCGCCATCGCGCGGGCCAGCGACTCCGGGCCGACCAGCAGCCGGGGCATCGAACCGGAGCTGGGCAGGTGGAAGGCGTCCACGGTCCCGATCACCAGGGCGATGCCGAGCAGCAGCCACGGCTGCACCCCGACGGTGAGGACCGCGGCGCCGAGCAGCGCGGTCGCCACCGCCATGGTCAGATCGGCGGTGATCATCACCCGCCAGGCGCCGACCCGGTCGGCCAGGGCACCGCCGGTCAGCAGCAGCGCGACCCGGGGCAGGGTGATCGCGGTGAGCACCGCACCGGCGAACGCGCCACCCCATCCGGCGGCGCTCCAGGTGATCCCGAAAGCGGTGATCTGCGAACCGAGCAGGGACAGCGCCACGCCGCCCAGCCAGATCCGGTAGTGGTACGGCATGACGCTCCCGGCCGGGCTCGGATTCCTCGAACCGGGTCAGGATCGGGCCTCGAGCAGGTCGAGGGTCAAGCCGCCAAACGGATCAGGAAGTTGCCGCCGAGCATCAGCACGTCGGCGCCGGCCACCAGGGCCATGCTGCGGTTCAGCCGCTGGGCGGCCACCTCCGGTTCGAGGGAGCCGGACATGCCCTGGAGGGCGAGCACGATCGCGGCCAGCACCAGCGGGATCCCGCCGATCAGCAGGAAGCCCATCGGGAACGGGTCGTCGCTGCCGGTCACCAGCAGGGTCAGCATCACCGCGGGCACGATGCCGAAGAGGACCACGGCGAGTCCGGCGTACCAGCGCAGTGGCGCGATCGAGTTCGTCACCCGGGGAATCTTAACGACGCGGAATCGGGCTTGACCTTGCCCCAGGGGTAAGGCTCGACGATCGTTGGCATGACATTCGAGAAGCGCATCGCGGAATTCGTCGAGCAGAGTGGTGTCCCGGGTTTCGTCGCCGGGATCGAGCGGGCCGGGCAGCGGGAGATCGTCGCGCACGGGATCGCCAGCCTGGCCTCCGGGGCGCCGATGCGGGCGGACACCGGATTCCTGTTCGGATCCATCACCAAGATCATGACGACGGTGCTGGTGCTGCGGCACATCGACGACCTGGACGCGCGAGTCGTCGACCTGATGCCCGAGTTCCGGCTGACCACCGCGGGCGCCGCCGAGCGGGTCCGGGTCCGGCACCTGCTCGACCACACCAGCGGGATCGACGCCGACCTGTTCTTCCCGGAGGGGAGCCTGGCGACGTACGTGGAACGGCTCGGCCGGGAATGCGGCAGCCTGTTCGAGCCCGGCGAACTCGCCAGCTACTCCAACGGGGGGATGATCGTCGCGGGGCGGCTGCTCGAAGTGGTGACCGGGCGGGCCTACCACGACCTGCTCCGCGACGAGATCTTCGCCCCGGCCGGCATGACCACCTGCCTCTCCGCCGGCGAGGCCATCCTGCGCTCGACCGCGATCGGGCACTTCCCCACCGCCGAGGGCACCCGGCCGGCCGAGATGTTCATGCTGCCCGGCACCTGGGCGCCGGCCGGGGCGACCCCCATCGGCACCGTCGCCGACCTGCTGTCCTTCGGGCGGGCCGTCGGGGACGGACGGTTGCTGCCGGAGACGTCGGCGGCCCGCATGCGGTCCGTCTCGATCGATCTGGGTACGCCGGTGATGTCCGCCATCGGACTCGGCTGGCTGATCCGGACCGTCGGGGACACCACCGTGCTGACCATGTCCGGCGCGTCGCCGGGTGGGGTGGCGGTGCTGGCCGTGATGCCCGAGAAGGATCTGGTGTTCGCCGGCTTCGGCAACGATCCGCGGGCCCTCTCGCTGTTGGACGAGCTGGTGGAGTCGCTGGCCGGATCCCCGGATCCGGGCTCCTTCTCCCCCGTCCCCCAGGACCTTCGCCGGTACGAGGGGACATACCGCTCCGACCAGTTGCGCATCGATGTGCGGGCGGTCGGCGGGGAGCTGGAGGAGACCATCACGTACGAACCGTCCGATGCCGATCAGGAGCGGATCTTCACCGGGTTCGTCGGGGGGCCGTTCTCGGCGCCGCCGATGCGGTACGTGCCGGTCGGGGACGGACTGTTCGCCCCGGCGGGGATGCCGGTGTCCCCGCATTACCTGGTGGCGTACCTCCGTGGGGGTATGTACCGATGCTCCGGCGGGAGGATGACGCGCCGTGTCGATGTCTGACACTCTTCGTGGCATGAGCGGACGGCATCTGTTGACCATCGGGCAGGTCGCCTCCTACGCGGGGGCCAGCATCAAGGCGGTACGCGTCTACCACGATCGTGGGCTGTTGCCGGAGCCACCACGGGACGCCTCCGGTTATCGGCGCTACGGGGCGGACCACGCCGTGCAACTCGTCAAGATGCGGACGCTGGTGGAGGCCGGGGTGCCGCTCGCCCGGATCCGGGAGCTGCTCGACGCCGGCCCCGGCGAGTTCGCCGCCGCCATCGGAGACATCGACACCGCGCTGCAGGAGCGCGCCGAGCGGATCCGGGTCGCCCGCCAGCGGATCGCGCAACTGCACAGCGGGGATCGGCTGTTCGTCTCCGCCGAGGTCGCCGCCTACCTGGACCGGCTGCGTGCCCTGGGCGTCAGCGAGCGGACGGTCCTGCTGGAGCGCGAGCTGTGGATCCTGCTGCAGTCGGTGGCCCCCGCACAGGCCGCCGCGTGGGTGGCCGACAAGCTGGCGGCGATGGAGGACCCGGAGTTCCAGCAGCTGTACCGGGAGTACGACACGGCCTACGACTGGTCCCCCGACGATCCATGGCTGGCGTCGCTTGCCGCACGCACCCGGGACTGGTTCGCCGCCCGCAAACCGGAGGACAAGCCCTCGACCGAGACCACAGCCCTGCTCGCCACGGCCACCGCCGAGGCGGCGTCCCCGGCGTGGACCCGGATAGCCGAGCTGGCGGCCCAGTGAGGGGACCGACGGCCCTGGCCCTCTGACGGCGAACTGCGATAACCAGGAGAGAGGAGGTGGAAGCCATGATCACGTCATTCGACGGTCGTCAGTCAGCCGAGCCCCTGCCCACCATCGTCCCCTCGTCCCCGCCCCACGACGGTGTGCCACCAACGGCCGGCGTCGCGCCTGCCGTCATGCCCTCGCCGGTCTTCGGACCGCCGGCCGTTGCCGCTTCGCCGCCGGCCGCCGCGGCTCCGGCGGATTCCAGTGGGCCGCCGGTTATCGGCGACCGATCTGGCGACCCGCCGGCCGCGGGTTCTGAAGAACCGCCTGTCGCGGTCGGTGTCGTGCCGGTTCGGCACGGTGAGCGTCCGATCGGTGCCTGGATCGTGACCCCGGACGGAGTCGTCTACCGGCCGGTCGTCGATCTGGCCAGGATGACCGGGACCTTGCTGGCCACGATCGGTGCGATCGCTGTCGCGGTGGCCGTCAGCACCGCGGCGGCCCACCGCCGGCCAGAGATCGGCACGGTCACCATGGGCCCGGGCGGCTGGGTGAGTGTCAAACGGGCACCGACCCCACGACTACGTCCCACCGAGCGCCGCCCCTGGTGGGCGCACCTACTCGGCGCTCACCGCGTGAGGGTCTGACCGGTTCGTCCAGGACGAGCGCTCAAGGTCCACTGTCCTCCGACGCCGCCGAGTCCCGCCGCTCCCGCCGCTGATAGGGCGACCGGCGATGGGGGCTGCTGTCAGCCGGCGACGATGAGCCGTTTGCCACCGAGGAGAAGTCTTCTCGGCGCCCTGCCCGCTCTCCGTCAATTCCCCGCGCGACTGTCCACCTCCTTCTCAACCAGTCCGATCTTGGTGGATAACCACAGAAGAATCCTCTTCTCGGCCGCGGGCCCACCCGCGGCCAATTCCCCACGCGAATGCCCGCCTTCAAGCTTCACCCCGGCCGATCTTGGCGGATTAACCACCGGAAAGAGCCTTCGTCTCGGCCGCGGACCCGCCCACGGCCAATTCCCCACACGAATGCCCGCCCTCCGGCTCCACCTTGGCCAATCTTGGTGGATTTACCACCGTTTCCGGTGGTAAATCCACCAAGATCTCGACTGAGCGGGTCGCCCGCGCGAGGGATTGACCGCAAGTGATTAGGCGGCCGAGAAAAAGACTGAAAAGAGCCTTTTTCATGAGTCTCACGCAAGATCTTTGCAACCGGGTTCAGGGGCACGGACTCACAAGGATGCACACACGGCCGAACCCTTTTGTGCGCATTTCCAGCCTCACCAATGCTGGCCTGGGTGAGAAACAAGGTTGCAATGATCTTGATCAGAACTCACGACCAAGAGCCCTTTTTCTCGGCTGCTGGCCGCCCGCGATCAATTCCCCGCGCGAGTGCCCGCCTTCCAGCACCGCCCTGGCCAATCTTGGTGGATTTACCACCGGAAACGGTGGTAAATCCACCACAGTCTCGGCTGAGCGGGTCGCCCGCGCGAGGGAATGACCGCAAGTGATCGGGCGGCCCTGGAGAGAACCTGGAAATGGTGGCCTTGCGCCGGGGCATCTACGGCGGCGGGCCCGGCGGGAGGGTCACCTGGACCCGCAGGCCGTCGCTGCCGGTGGACGATGCGGTGATCAGACCCTGGTGGGCTTGCACGATGGATCTGGCGATGGACAGGCCCAGGCCGGCGCCGCCGCTGTGGTCGATGCGGGTGCCGGCCCGGCGGCGGAACGGCTCGAACAGGGCCGGCACGTCCTCGGGGGGCACGTCGTCGCCGGTGTTGGACACGGTCAGGGCGGGGGTGTCGCCGACCCGTACGTCGATGGTGCCGTCCCTGCGGTTGTATTTGACGGCGTTCTGCACCAGGTTGGTGACCAGGCGTTCGAGCAGGACCCGTTCGCCGTGCACGATGCGGGGGCGCAGGTCGCTGGTGATGGTCACGCCGGCTTCCAGAGCGCGTTTGCGGTGGCTGTCCAGGACCGCGGCGGTGATCTCGTCCAGGCGCAGTGGGGTGCGGGTCATCAGGCCGCGGTCGCTTTCGCTGAGCACCAGCAGGCCTTCGATCAGGCGTTCGTTGCGCTCGTTGGTGGCCAGCAGCTGGTCGGTGAGCAGTTCCAGCTGTTCGGTGGTGAGTTCCTCGGCCATGCTGACCTCGATCAGGGTGCGCTGCACGGCTAACGGGGTGCGCAGTTCGTGGGAGGCGTCGGCGGCGAACCGGCGCTGCGCCTCGTAACCGGTGGCGATCCGGTCCATCATGTCGTCGATGGTGCGGCCGAGGACGGCCAGTTCGCCGGTGCCGGGGCCGGGGCGCAGCCGGTGGCCGAGGTTCTGCGGGCCGACCACGCCGATGGCCGCGGTCACGTCGCGCAGGGGGCGCAGGCACCAGCGGACCAGCGGCCAGCAGGCGGCGAGCAGGGCGAGCAGGACCAGGCCGGAGAGCAGTAGTCCGGGGATGCTGGGCCAGCGGAACACGATGACGCAGGGCAGGGGGCTGTCGTTGTACGGCATGCCCACGCACCAGCCGGGGCCGATGTTGCGCCACACGTCCAGGATCAGGTCGACGATCAGCGGCCGGAGCTGGGCAACGACCAGCACGATCGCGCACAGGGCGAGGATGCGGCGGGCCGGGGAGCGGCTGGTCACGACACGATCCGGTAGCCGGCGCGGCGCACCGTGTGGATGGCCGGCGGGTCGCCGAGTTTGCGGCGCAGGGTCATCACCGTCATGCGTACCGTGTTGGTGAACGGGTCGGTGTGTTCGTCCCAGGCCTGTTCGAGCAGTTCCTCGCTGCTGACCAGGCGCCCGCCGGCCCGCATCAGCACGTGCAGCACGGCGAACTCCTTCGACGACAGGGTGAGCAGCCGGCCGTCGCGGGCGACGGTGTGCCGGGTGCTGTCGAGGACGATGCCGCCGAGTTCCAGGATCGGCGGCAGGGCGGGGCCGGAGCGCCGGGACAGCGCCTGCACCCGGGCGGCGAGTTCGGCGAACGCGAACGGCTTGGTCAGGTAGTCGTCGGCGCCCAGCCCCAGTCCTTCGACCCGGTCGCGGATGCCGGCGGCGGCGGTGAGCATCAATACTCTGGTGCCGTCGCCGGCGCCGACGACGTGGCGGCACACCTCGTCGCCGGTGCGGCCGGGCATGTCCCGGTCGAGGACCGCCACGTCGTACCGGTTGACGGTGAGCCGTTCCAGGGCGGCCTCGCCGTCGTAGACCACGTCGACGGCCATCGACAGCCGCCGCAGCCCTTCGGCGACCGTGTCGGCGAGCAGCCGCTCGTCGTCCGCGACCAGCACGCGCATGCGAGTCCCTTCGAAAACGCCAGGTTTCCACACCGAAGATAAGTGGCTCGTAAAGACCGTTCTGACGGTCGCCGGACGGTCCACCCGGAAACATGACCGGCCATGTTCACCAGGCTCTTCGTCACCGCTGTCGTGGTCTCCGCTCTCGCCGTGCCGTGGTCGCCGGCGCCGGCCGGGGCGATCGCGAACGGCACCGGCGTCAAGGACGGCGATCACCGGTTCGCGGTGCTGCTCACCATGACCGGGTTGCCGGCCGACGATGGCGGCACCCGGGACAGCTGGTGTTCCGGCGCCCTGATCGCACCCCGCTGGGTGATCACCGCGGGGCACTGTTTCCGGGATGCCGGCGGGCGGCGGGTGAGCCGGACGGTGGCCGAGCGCACCGTGGCCGTGCTGGACCGCACCGAGCCGCGCGGCCCGGGCGGGCGGGAGGCCGAGGTGGTCGCTGTGGTGCAGGCGGACGGCGCGGACGTGGCGCTGGCCGAGCTCCGCGATCCGGTCACCGGCGTGCCTACGATCCGGGTGGCAGGCGATCCGCCGGTACGCGGTGAGGTCCTGCGCCTGACCGGGTTCGGCCTGACCGGCGCCGACGGTGGCGGCTCCCCGCCGGATCGGCTGCAGACCGGGCTGTTCACCGTCGACGCGTTCGGCGATTCGCTGGTCGAGACGTCCGGCCGGGAGCCGCACCGGGACACCAGCCCGTGCCCGCACGATTCGGGTGGCCCGTATTTCCGGGAGTCCCCGGACGCGCCCCCGGTGCTGGTGGCGGTGGTCAGTTCCGGTCCCGGGTGCCCGCACACCGGCCCGGATCTCAGCGCCCGGGTCGACAACCTGGCCGGGTGGATCACGGAGACCACCACGTCACAGCGTTCCACCGTGCCGGTGGCGGCGGCCGGAGCCGGGGTGGGCGCGGCGGCCCTGGTGATCGTCTGGGCGGTGCTGCGGCGGCGCTCCGGAACCGGGGGTTCCCCCTAGGCACAGAACCGGATCCGATGATCACTCTCCGTCAGTACGGTACGGGGGTGTCCACAGTGAAGCGATGGCCGATCGTCCTCGTCCGGATCCTCGCCCTGACGATCCTCGTGCAGGTGCTGGCCCAGGCCGCGCTGGCCGGCGGGTTCATCACAGGGGAGGTGGGCTGGCTGACCGCGCACAGCGTCAACGGCTCCGTCGTCATGATGACCGCCATCCTGCTGTGGTGTGCGACGGTCCTGCTGTTCCGGCCGGGCCGTGGCCCGTGGTGGCCGATCCTGTTCAGCGCGGTCCTGTGGTGGCTGTGCACGATCCAGATCGGCATCGGGTCCGCCCGGATGGTCGGCATCCACATCTTCCTGGGCTCGCTGGTCCTTGCTCTGACCAGTGGTTTCACCTGGTGGGCACTGAGCTTTCGGGGGCACCGGTGAGCCTCACCCGGCGTGGCCTGCTCACTGTCACCGGCGCCACCGGCATGGCGATGATCGCGGGGTGCGGCCGCCCGGAGGACGGGCCGGGCACCGGTGAGCTGGTCACCAGCGAACTGCCGTTGCCGCCCCGTTTCCAGGTGGAGCTGCCGCTGCCACCGGTGGCCCGGCCGACTCGGGTCTCCGCCACCGCCGACCACTACACGGTGACCCAGAGAGCCACGGAGATCGAGATCATCCCCGGTACGCGTACCGGCATCTGGGGTTTCGACGGGGTGTTCCCGGGGCCGACGTTCCGGGGCCGCAGCGGCCGGGAGATGGTGGTGACGGTGCGCAACGAGTTGCCGGTGCCCACCTCGACCCACCTGCACGGCGGTGTCACCCCGGCCGAGTCCGACGGCTTCCCCACCGACCTGATCCTGCCGGCCGGCTACTCCCCGCCCCCGCCGGACCATCACGGCGCCGGCGGGCGCCACCACGACACCAGCCGCGACTACCGCTACCCGTTGAACCAGCCGGCCGCCACGCTCTGGTACCACGATCACCGGATGGACTTCACCGGTCCTCAGGTGTGGCGCGGCCTGGCCGGGATGTTCCTGGTCACCGACGCGCACGAGGAGTCGCTGCCCCTGCCCCGCGACGACCGGGACCTGCCGCTGATGATCTGCGACCGGGCGTTCGAGGCGGATGGTTCGTTCAGGTACCCGGCGCACGGCGGCGCCGCGATGCCCGGCGCCTTCGGCGACGTCATCCTGGTCAACGGGGCACCGTGGCCGCGTGCCGAGGTGGCCGCGGTCCGCTACCGGCTGCGCCTGGTGAACGGCTCCAACGCCCGCCGCTACCGGCTGCGGCTGGAGCGGGGCGCGCTGACCCGGATCGGCAGCGACACCGGGCTGCTCGCCGCGCCGGCGCCGTGCGAGGACGTGCTGCTCGCGCCGGGTGAGCGGGCCGACGTGATCGCCGACTTCACCGGCCTGGCCGCCGGCACCGAGGTCACCTTGCGCAACACGATCGGCGCCGGGCCGGCCGATGCGGTGATGCGGTTCGTGGTGACCGGGCCGGCCGCCGACGACAGCCGGATCCCGGAGCGGCTCGGCGACGTCGAGGTCCTTCACCGGGGTCTGGCGGTCACCGAGCGGCAGTTCGACTTCCGGTTCGGCGCGGGCCGGTGGCAGATCAACAACGTGCCGTACGATCCGGCCGGCAGCCTGTGCGCGCCCCGGCTCGGCACGGTCGAGTTGTGGCGTTTCACCAGCGACTTCCATCATCCGGTGCATGTGCACATGGCGCACTTCCAGGTGCTGTCCCGTGGGGCGCGCGGGCCGGAGCCGGCCGACGCGGGCTGGAAGGACACGGTGGACGTGCGGCCGTACGAGACGGTTCAGGTGCTGGTGAGATTCGCCGGCTATCGTGGCCGGTACATGCTGCACTGCCACAATCTGGAGCACGAGGACATGGCGATGATGGCCAACTTCGACGTGCTTTGAACCGGTCAGACGGGGCTGAGGCCGGGCGCCGGGGTGAACGCGTTGGCCGGCAGCGGGCGGCTGAAGTGGAAGCCCTGCAGCTGGTCGATGCCGAATCCGGTCAGGGTGCGGGCGGTGGCCTCGTCCTCGACCCCTTCGGCGACCAGGGTGAGGCCGAGCCCGTTGGCCATCCGGGCGACCGCTTCCACGATCACCTGTTCCTGCGGTTGTTCGTGGATGCCCATGATGAAGGACCGGTCGAGTTTCAGCTCGTCCAGCGGCAGTTTGCTGAGCAGCGCGAGGGAGGTGTAGCCGGTGCCGAAGTCGTCCATCGCGACCCGTACCCCCAGGTCCCGCAGGGTGGCCAGGCGCCGCGCGCTCTCCTCGGGCCGGGTCATCACCGCGCTCTCGGTGATCTCCACGATCAGGGCGCTGCCGGGCAGCCCGGTCTCGGCCAGCCGGCGGGCCACCGCGCCGACGATGTGGTCGGAGGTGAGCACCGGCGCGGCCAGGTTGACCGCGACCGGGACCGGCAGTCCGGCCCGGTGCCAGAGCGCGGCCTGGACGGTGGCGTCGGCCAGCACCCGGTCGGTGAGCCGGTGGATGACGTCGGAGCGTTCGGCCTGGGGCAGGAAGGCGCCCGGGTAGAGCAGCCCGCGCCGCGGGTGGGCCCAGCGGACCAGGGCTTCGAAGGAGACGATCTCGCGGGTCCGCGCGTCGACCAGCGGCTGGTAGTGCAGGACGAGTTCGCCGCGGTCGACGGCCTCCCGCAACTCGGTCTGGATGCCCAGGTCGGCGACGAGTGGTGAGGGCCGGGCCGGGTCCCACAGTTCGACCCGGGTGCGGTCGCGTTTGGCGGTGTACATCGCCGTGTCGGCGGCGGCGAGCAGCTTGTGCACCCCGTCCATGCCGGCCTGCCCGGTGTGTGCGACACCGAGTGAGGCCTCGACCGTGATCGGCACCCCGGCCACCGGGAACGGGCCCTGGATGGCGTGCAGCACCCGTTCGCCGATGTGCCGCAGCGCCTCCGGCAGGGCGTCCGGGCCGTGCATGGCGGTCAGCGGCGCGGTGTCGAAGAACAGCACGAACTCGTCACCGCCGAGCCGGTACGCGGCGCCGTCCGAGCACTCCCGCCGCAGTGCGCCGGTGACGTGCTGGAGGAGTTCGTCGCCGTACCGGTGGCCCAGGGTGTCGTTGATCTCCTTGAACCGGTTCAGGTCGATGATCGCGAGCGCGGCCGACGCCCCGTTGCCGAGGGCCGCGGTGACCGTCTCGGTGAGCATCCGCCGGTTGCCGAGCCCGGTCAGGTCGTCCTGGTGGGCCATCGTCTCGTAGCGCCGGCTCAGGTAGTCCACCAGCGGCCCGACCAGTGCGGTGCCGAGCCGGCCGTCGCCCAGGTCGACCACCACCGGCAGGCCCTTGCTGCCGATCGGCCGGGCCAGCGCGGCGCGGGCGGCGTCGTCCCAGGCGGTGTCGCCGGGCAGGACCAGGGCCGGCTGGTGGCAGAGCACGCGCAGGGTCTGCCGGTGCAGCAGCGGCCGGCCGAACCCGAGCCGCCCGGTCAGGGCGGTGTGCAGGTGGGCCCGGTCGAGCAGGAAGATCCGCCCGTCCACCCGGGTGACGATGCCGGGCAGGTTCTCGTCGTCGCCGAGCACCGCCTCGATCCGGGGGATGGCGGTGCCGGCGTCCCAGACGGTCGCGGGCACGGCGAGTTCCGCGAGTGTCGGCATGCCCCTGCGAATCGGCCGGGGCGGCGCCCGGCTGAGAAGTCCTACCCTGGGAGAATGCGCTGGGCATCGGTCGACGTCACCGTGGGGCGCGGGCCGCTGCCCGTGCCGGCGCGGATGGCCGGTTTCCGGTACCGGTCGGCGGCCCCGGTGGATCTGGCGATGATCGCGCACCCGGCGGTGACGCTGCTGTTCGACCTCAGCGGCGCCCTCGTCCACGACACGCCCGGCGGACGCCGGCACGGTGATCTGGTGGTGGGCCCGCTTCCCGGCCCGGTCCGGCTCTGCGGCCGCGGACCCGGCGAGGTCCTGCAGGTGCGGTTGGCCCCGGGCGTCGCGGCCGGCGTCGTCGGTGACCCGCTTGCCGGTACGATCGTCGCCCCCGCCGATCTGTGGGGCCGCGACGCCGCCCTGCTCACCGAACGGTTGCAGGCCACCGGCTCGTGGCCGGAGCGGTTCGCGCTGGTGGCGGGGTTCCTGGCGGCCCGGTCGGTGCATCGCGGCGTCGATCCGGAGGTGGCGCACGTGTGGCGCCGGATGCTGCGGACCGGGGGCCGGGCCCGGGTCGGCGACCTGGCGGCCGAGGTCGGCTGGAGCCGCCGGCGGCTGTGGCAGCGGCATCGCGCGCAGCTCGGCGCCACCCCGAAGCAGGCGGCCCGGCTGATCCGGTTCGACCGCGCCGCCCATCTGCTGGCGGCCGGCCGTTCGCCCGCCGTGGTGGCCGCCCTGGGTGGCTACGCCGACCAGTCGCACCTGCACCGGGACACCCGCGAGTTCAGCGGGCTGACCCCGGCCGGGGTGGCCGCCGCCCCGTGGCTGGCGATCGACGACGTGGCCTGGCCGCACAGAATCTCTTCAGGATCCGGTGGTTGACTGTCGCCGTGACCATGTCCCCGCCCCGTTCCGGCCGTGTGCCGGTTGCGCTGGCGGCCGTGGTCATGCTGGTTCTCCTGCTCGCCGCCAGTGCACTGTTCTCCGCGGCCAGCGAGCACCACGCCCGTGACGGTGTCGCGCCCGCCGGGGTGGTGCACCTCGCCGGGCAGACCTTCTGCGAGCCCGGCAGTCCCGGCCATCAGGTGCACGGTCACCAGCACGGCAACGACTGGGCGCCGAACCCGGAGCCGCGTCCCGGCCCGGCCGGTGAGCTGACCGAGGTCGCTCTGATGCCGGTCGTGGTGACCCACGCCGTTGCGGTGACCGAGGTCGCCGTCACCGAGATGCCGTCCGGCGTGGATCCGGAGAGGTCCGGCCTCCTGCGGGTGTAGCAGACCCCGCACGCCCGTTTTTCCCGGTTTTTCACACCCTCTTGGAAAGGGATCTCCATGTCTGCGTCCAAAAATCGGACAAAAGCCTCCAAAGCCACCAAGCAGTTGACCAGGAAGCCTGGCATGAGCACCAACCTCAAAGCCACCCTCGGGGTGCTCGCCGCGGCGCTGACCGTGGTGCTGCTGGTGGTCGCGACCAAACTGACCGATCCCGAACCGGCCTCCGCGGCCCAGGTGGTGCGCGCCGACAGCCACCGGCTGTCCACCGCCGCCGACGACCGGATGACCATCGTCGAGTTCCTCGACTTCGAGTGCGAGGCGTGCCTGGCGGCGTACCCCGGGGTGGAGAGGTTGCGCGCCGAATACGGCGACCGGATCACCTACGTGGTCCGCTACTTCCCGATCGCCAGCCACCCGAACGCCTACACCGCCGCGCACGCCGCCGAAGCCGCCGCCCGGCAGGGCAGGTTCGAGGAGATGTACGTCAAACTCTTCGACAACCAGAACGTCTGGGGACACCAGGCGGAATCCCAGGCCGCGGTCTTCGAGGGGTACGCCACCGAACTCGGCCTCGACCTGGCGAAGTTCAAGGCCGACGTGGCCAGTGCCGACGTCGCCGACCGGGTCGAATCCGACGCCGAGGACGGGATCTCGCTGGGCGTGTCCGGCACCCCGACGTTCTTCGTCAACGGCCAGAGATACAGCGGGCAGCCCACGTACGAGGCGCTCAAGGCCACCGTCGACAAGGCCCTCAACCAGTGAGACCACAGCTCACCGACCGGCTCGTCGGCTGGATCCTGACCGTCGGCGGCCTGCTCGGGGCGCTCGCCGCCTTCGTGCTGACGGTCGAGAAGATCGCCCTGCTGCAGGATCCGTCGTACACCCCCAGCTGCTCGATCAACCCGGTCCTGTCCTGCGGCTCCGTCATGGTCACCGAGCAGGCGGCGGTCTTCGGCTTCCCCAACCCGCTGATCGGCGTCGTCACCTTCCCGGTCGTCGCCGCCACCGGTGTGCTGCTGATCGCCGGGGTCGCGCTGCCCCGCTGGTGGTGGCTGTCGGTGCAGGCCGGGGCGCTGTTCGGGGTCGGGTTCGTGCACTGGCTGTTCGTCCAGAGCCTGTACCGGATCGGGGCTCTGTGCCCGTACTGCATGGTGGTCTGGGTCGTGATGATCGTGATCTTCAGCTATCTCACGCTCGCCAACCTGGAACGTGGTCACCTGCCGGCCCCCCGCCGCCTGGTCGAACCGCTGCTGCGGGTGCACAGCACGATCCCGCTGCTCTGGCTGCTGATCCTCACCGGTCTCATCGGGGTCCGCTTCTGGGACTACTGGAGCACCCTGCTGTGATCCCGCGCCCACCGGTGACGGCCGGGGCCGGGCCGTGTGCCGATCCGCGGCTCGATTCGAGCCGCGGATCGGCACACGAACGGCGACCGCTGGTGGCCGGTGTCGATCAGCCGACCGGGATCGCTGCCGGGCCGGGCGGCTGCGCGGCCGAAGCCGAGGTGGACGCGGATGTCGAGTCAGGGCCGGCACGGCGCCGGGAACGGGCCGCCCGGACACCGTTGAGGATCACGAACACCTCGGCGACCTCGTGCACCAGGACCACCTGGGCCAGGCCCAGCACGCCGGACAGGGCCAGCGGGAACAGCACCACGATGATCGCCAGCGCCAGGCCGATGTTGCCGGTCATGATCCGGCGGCCGCGCCGGGCGTGCGCCAGCGCCCGCGGGATGAGCCGCAGGTCGTGGCCGGTGAACGCGACGCCCGCCGACTCCACCGCGGCGGCCGAACCGGTCGCGCCCATCGCGATGCCGACACTGGCGGCGGCCAGCGCGGGGGCGTCGTTGATGCCGTCGCCGATCATCGCGGTCGGCGCGGCCCGGCCGGCGGCCTCCACCACGGCGGCCTTGTCCCGCGGCAGCTGTTCGGCGCGGACGTCGTCGATCCCGGCCCGTGCCGCCAGGGCGTGCGCGGTGCGGGAGTCGTCGCCGGTCAGCATCAGCACCGTGATGCCCTGCGCGCGCAGTCCGGCGACCGCCTCGGCGGCCTCCGGGCGCAGCTCGTCGCGGATCCCGACGGCCCCGGCGACGGTGCCGCCGATCTCCACCAGGATGACGCTCATCCCCTGGCCGGTCATCGTGTCGACGGCGGCGGCCAGCGGTCCCGGGTCGATCCAGCGCGGGCTGCCGGCCCGGACCGCGTGGTCCAGACGGCCGCTGACGCCGTGCCCGGCGTGCTCCTCGACGTCGGTCACCGGTGCGCGGTCGCCGGTGGCGGCGGTGATCGCGGTGGCCAGCGGGTGGGTGCTGTGGGCTTCCAGGCCGGCGGCGACGGCGAGGACCTGTTCCCGGGTGAAGCCGTCACCGGTCCGCACCGCGACCACCTCGGGACGGTTGCGGGTCAGCGTGCCGGTCTTGTCCAGGGCGACCGTCCGGATCGTGCCGAGCCGTTCGAACGCCTCCCCGGACTTGATCACCACACCCAGGCGGCTGGCCGCGCCGATCGCCGAGACGACCGTCACCGGCACCGCGATGGCCAGGGCGCACGGCGACGCCGCGACCAGGACCACCAGGGCGCGCTCGATCCACAGTCCGGGCTCGCCGGTCAGCAGGCCGAACACCGCCACCAGCGCCGACGCGATCAGCACCAGTGGTACCAGCGGGCGGGCGATCCGGTCGGCCAGCCGGGCCCGCTCGCCCTTGCGGGCGTGTGCCTCCTCGACCAGCCGCACGATGGTGGTCAGCGAATTGTCCCGGCCGTCGGCGGTCGCCTCGACGTGCAGGACGCCGGAGCCGTTGACCCCACCGGCCGGCACCGCGTCACCCGGGCCCACCCCGACCGGGATCGACTCGCCGGTGACCGCCGAGGTGTCCACCCCGGACCGGCCACGCACCACCACGCCGTCGGTGGCGATCCGCTCCCCCGCGCCGACCACCAGGATGTCGTGGGCGCGCACGTCGGCGGCGGGTACCGTCACGTCCCCGGCCGGCCGGGACAGCCGGGCGGTCGCCGGGATCAGCGACAGCAGTGCCCGCAGCCCGTGCCTGGCCTTGTCCATCGCGCGGTCCTCGAGGGCCTCGGCGATC
This sequence comes from Actinoplanes sp. G11-F43, assembly GCF_050589265.1. Classification (NCBI taxonomy): domain Bacteria; kingdom Bacillati; phylum Actinomycetota; class Actinomycetes; order Micromonosporales; family Micromonosporaceae; genus Actinoplanes; species Actinoplanes sp. G11-F43. Next base: position 172,827 of record NZ_JBNZCE010000025.1, on the reverse strand, counting down.
GAGAACAGGAACGCCAGCGCGGCGGCCTCGGCCAGGTGCCCGAGCGCCACCGCACCGGCCGCCGCGATCGTCATCAGCAGGCCGACACCGGTCCTCCCCCGCAGCAGCCGGCGGATCGCGCCGGGCACGAACGTCCACGCCCCGGCCGCCAGCCCGCCGGCGAACAGCGCGGCGGCGGGCAGAGCCGGGCCGCCCCGGTCCAGCAGGTAGCCCGCGACCAGCAGCATCCCGGACGTGGCGGGCAGCCGCAGGGCCGGATCCCGCCACCAGACCGGTGGTTCGCCGTGGTGATCGTGGTGGCCGCCGGGCACCGCACCGCAGTCGCCGGCGACCGTCACCGGCTCCTCGGCGACCGTCACCGGCTCGTCGTCACCGCAGCACTCCCCGCTCACCGGGCCACCTCGCCGGGCTCGCGGCGTCGCCCGCTCACCGGGTCGCCGTGCCGGGGCCGCAGCACAGCGGGACCGCGCAGTCGCCGTCGTCGCAGACGGTGCCGTCGTCGACGGCCAGGACCACGTCGACCAGTGCGGTCAGTGCCCTGGTCAGGTGCGGGTCGGACAGCTCGTACCGGGTCTGGCGCCCCTCCGCGACGGCGACCACCAGGCCGCAGCCACGCAGACAGGCCAGGTGGTTGGAGACGTTGCTGCGGGTCAGGCCCAGCTCCTGAGACAGCGCGGCCGGATAGCCGGGCCGCTCCAGCAGGCTCAGCAGAATCCGTGACCGGGTCGGGTCGGCCATCGCCCGCCCCAGCCGCGACATGGCGTCGACGCGCGTCTCACTGGTCAGCATCTGCTGAACTATACAGCGAATGCTGACCAATGGCGGGAGGCGGCCGTTACGGCGCCTCCACCGACGACACCCGGTATCTGCGGACGTCGGCCCCGAGGATCGGTGGCAGTTCCGGCTCCGGGCCGCCGGACTCCCGGAAGGCGAGCAGGTCCGCGTCGCTCTCCCACCGCTCGTACACGTTGATCCGCCCGTCGTCGACCGGATCCGCCGCCTGCACGAAATCGAGGCATCCGGGAGCGGCCCGGGCCAGCCGGTTCACCTCGGCGACGGCGTCCAGATAGGCGCCCCGCCGCTCCGGCGCGACATGCAACTCACCCGCGATGATGATCAAGACTCGCCCTCCGGCCGGTTGTCGTGACGACGAGCCTCGCACAGGATCAGCGGGCGGCGATGGCGGCGCCCAGGACGATCAGGCGCAGGGCCCGTTCGGCGGCGTCGCGCAGCAGGGGTTCGGCGTGGGCCACCGCGTACTCCATCGGCATCGGCATCGGCGGCAGGGCCACGATCGAGTCGATGCCGATGTCGCGGACCGATTCGGCGCCGTCGCGCAGCGAGCCGGCCAGGGCCAGGACCGGGGTTCCGGTGCGCTGGGCCCGGCGGGCCACCTCGGCCGGGACCTTGCTCATCCGGGTCTGGCTGTCGATGGCGCCCTCGGCGGTGATCGCCAGGTCGGCGCCGGCCATCAGGGCGTCCAGGTCGAAGCCGGCCAGGCCGCTGTCGAGCAGGGCGGTGAAGCGGGGTTCCAGGCGGGCGCCGAGCACCGCGGCCAGGCCGGCGCCGAGCCCACCGGACGCGCCGGTGCCCCGCCCGAACCGCACGTCCAGCAGGGACCCGGGAGGTGCGGCGAAGGCCGTCCCGGAGACCCCGGAGACGCCGGGGTCACGCCCGAGGGCGTCGCGTTCCAGAATCGTCGCCCACCTGTCGTAGGCGTGCGCGAGCTGTTCGATCTGGGCGGGGGTGGCGCCCTTCTGCGCGGCGAACACCCGGGCCACCCCGCGCGGGCCGCAGAGCACGTTGTCGGGGTTGCAGGCGACCACGATCTCGGTCCCGGCCAGCGCCGGATGCAGGCCGCTCAGGTCGAGGCGGTCGGCGGCGGCCAGGGCCCCGCCGCCGGCGGGCAGGTCGTCGCCGTTCGCGTCGAGGATGCGGGCGCCCAGGGCCTGCAGGGCGCCGGCGCCGCCGTCGCTGGTGCCGGAGTCGCCGCAGCCGATCAGGATGCGGCGGGCGCCGGCGTCGAGGGCTGCGGCGATCAGTTCACCGACACCGCGGGTGGTGGTGCGGGTCGGGTCGCGGCGGTCGGCGGGCACCAGGCGCAGGCCGGCCGCGCTGGCCATCTCGATCACCGCGGTTCCGGTGGCGGCGCCGCCGAGCCGTCCCCAGGCGGCGGCCACCGGGTCACCGACCGGGCCGGTGACCACGGCCGGGACCAGGGTGCCACCGGTCGCGGTGACCAGGGCCTCGGCGGTGCCCTCGCCGCCGTCGGGGACCGGGACGGCGTCGATGTGCGCGCCGGGCAGCACCCGGCGGACCCCGGCGGCGATGGCCTGGGCGACCTGGGTGGCGCTCATGCTCTCCTTGAATCCGCTGGGTGCGATGAGGATCCGCTGCGGGACGACCATGGGCATGACGATCAGCTACTTTCCGAGTTGCAGTGGCAGGCCGAGCAGCGGCCAGACGAACCAGGTGAAGGCCAGGACCAGGACGATCGTGGCCGGCGCGAGCAGGGTGGACAGTCGCCGCAGGTCGGCGGGGGTGTAGGTGGGCACGCCCTCCAGGCGGGCGAACATGCCGACCGGCTTGGCCGAACTGGGCAGGGTGTGGCAGAAGCCGGCCGCGGCGGTGGAGGCGAACGCGGCGGCGGCCGGGTTGACGCCGGCCAGCGGGGCGACCGCGACGACCACCGGGATGAGCACCGCGGAACGCGCCGAACGGGACTGGATGAGCAGGTGCGCCAGCGCCGACACGACCACGATGACGACCACGAACAGGCCCGGTGAGGTGCCGCCACGGAACGGGCCGAGCAGGGCGCCTGCCACCCATCCGGCGGCGCCGGTGGTGGTCAGCGCGGTGCCCAGCGCCAGGGTGGCGGCCAGGAACAACAGCATCGACCACGGTACGGTCTTGAACCCGCTGTTCAGGGTGGTCGACCCGTAGCGGGGCGAGGTGGCGACCAGGGCGCCGATCAGGGCGACGATCGCCGGGTGTACGCCGTGCAGCGGCTCGGTGCACCACAGGGTGACGACGGCGGCCAGCAGCAGGGCGGCTCGTACCTCGTACACGCTGAGGGGTCCGGTGACCGGCTGGGCCGGATCGTTGTCCATGTCGGCGACGGTGAGCCGGACCGGGGTGCGGCGTTCGGCCCGGTCGGTGAACATCCACAGCACGATCTCGGCGCAGACGTGACTGCACGCCAGGGCCAGGGGCAGGCCGAGCAGCATCCAGGTGACGAAGTCGAAGCCGGTGCCGGTGGCGGCGGCCACCACCTGGCTGGTGACCAGGTGCGCGCCGGCGCCGAGCAGGGATCCGACGGCGGACAGCAGGATGACCGACGGGATCAGCAGGGCGAGGGCGCGTACCAGCCGGGGCCGGTCTTTGAGAACGGCGGCCAGTGCGGTGAAGACCGGGACCGCGAGGGCCGCCCGCCCCGACGTGGACGGCATCGCGAACGTGGTGACCACCATCGACGCGGTGACCAGGTGCACCAGCTGGCGCGGGGTGTCGGCGCCGGCGACCACGAACGCCGCGGCCCGCCGGGTGAGGCCGGAGGAGGTGAGGCCGGCGGCGATCACGAACGCGGCCAGCAGCAGCCAGATCGTCTCGTCGCCGAGGGTGGCGAACAGGCCCTCGGTGCTGATCACCCCGGCCAGCACGAGCAGGGTGGCGGCGCCGAGTGCGACGTACGTGTCGTCGACCTTGGTGAAGGTCCAGAACCAGACGGCGGCGGCGAACACCAGCAGGGTGACGGTGGCGTCGCCGCCCGGGCCGGCACCGCTGAGGGTGGCGAACCAGCCGAAGACGGCGGCGATGGCCAGACCACCGAGCGGCAACAGGATCCGGCCGGCATTACCTGTCTGAGCTACGGCTAGCCGTAGCTCAGACAGGTTTGCCGAGGTGTTCTCCGGCGGTGACGTGGTGTAGGAGACGGTCATCGCAGCCGGTATCCCATGCCGTACACGGTCTCGATCCGTGCCTCGCCGACCTTCTTGCGCAACGTCCGCACATACACGTCGACCACGTTGGACGCCGGGTTGTAGTCGTATCCCCACACGTGCGCGAGGATCTGCTCGCGCGACAGCACCTGGTCGGGGTGTTTGAGGAACATCTCCAGCAGCCCGAACTCCCGGGCGGTCAGATCGACCACCCGTTCACCGCATTCGGCCCGCCGGGTCCGCAGATCCAGCGCCAGGTCACCGTGTTCCAGGCGGGTGCCGGCGCCGGCCGGGGCGGGTGCCGCCTCCTGCAGCCGCACCCGGATCCGGGCCAGCAGCTCGGCGAACCGGAAGGGTTTGGACACATAGTCGTTGGCCCCGCCCTCCAGCCCGGCGACGGTGTCCTCGACGGCGTCGCGGGCGGTCAGCACGATCACCGGCAGCCGCAGCCCTTCGGTGCGCAGCTGGCGCAGTACCGCGAAGCCGTCCATCACCGGCAGCCCGATGTCCAGGACGACCAGGTCGAAGCCGCCACCGCGGGCGAGCAGCAGGGCGGTGCCGCCGTCGGCGACGTGGGTGGTGTGGAAGCCCGCCGAGTGCAGGCCCTTCTGCACGAACGAGGCGATGTTGACGTCGTCCTCGGCGATCAGGATGCGGCTCATCCGGGCACCTCACTGGTGGTCGGCGCGGGCAGGTCCAGGCCGAAGGTGGCGCCCTCACCGGGGGTGCTGCGCACCCAGGCCCGGCCGCCGTGCGCGTCGGCGATGGTGCGGACGATGGCGAGCCCGAGTCCGGCGCCGGCGCGGGTGGCGTGCCGGGCGGCGGATCCGTGGTGGAACCGTTCGAAGATCACTTCGGCTTCTCCGGGTTGCACGCCGGGCCCGGTGTCGGACACCCACAGCAGCAGCCGCCGCTGGGCGCCGGGGCCTTCGAAGCGGGAGCCCATCCGGATCTCGTCGCCGGCGCCGGTGTGCTGCACGGCGTTGGCGGCCAGTTGCAGCACGGCCTGGGTGACCCGCTGGCCGTCGATGGTCGCGGTGCCTTCGGCGATGTCGCCGAGCAGCCAGGTGCGGTCGGCCAGGGCCTGGCATTTGGCTTCCAGGTCGAGCATCAGGTCGGTCACCTCCACCGGGCGTACGTTGACGAAGTCGGGTCGTTCGGCGCGGGCCAGCACCAGCAGGTCGGAGACGATCCGGCTCATCCGGGCCAGTTCGTCGTCGACCAGGCGCAGGGTGTGCGCGCGTTCGGCCGGGTCGTCGCCGAGCAGTTCCAGGTGCCCGCGGATGACGGTGATCGGGGTGCGCAGTTCGTGGGCGGCGTCGTCGACGAAGCGCCGTTGCAGCCCGTACGCCTCTTCGAGCCGGTCCAGCATGGCGTTGAACGTCTCGGCGACCGCGGCGATGTCGTCGCGCCCGTGGACCGGCACCCGGGCGGTGAGGTCGCGTTCGCCGATGTCGGCGGCCACCTTGTGCAGGTCGCGGACCGGGGCGAGGATGCGCCCGGCGGCCAGCCAGCCGATCACCAGGGTGAGGGCGAGTCCGCCGAGGGCGACCAGGCCCATCAGCCGGATCACCCGGTCGGTGGACTCCTGCCGCTGCTCGGTGAAGATCGCGATGACCAGGGAGCCCTGGGCCGGGTCGGCGTCGATGTCGACGCGGCCCCAGCGCATCGGCCCGGCCGGGGTGTCCTCGGTGCCGTACCGGACGGCCGGGTCGCTGAGGCGGGCCAGCAGGGCGGCGTCGGATTTCAGGTCGTACGGCGAGGTCTCGAATCCACCGCCGCGCCGGTCGGCCTCGACCAGGTAGGTGCCGGCCTGCCCGAGCAGCACCTCGTCGTCGTCGGGGTGCTGGCGGCCGACGAACACCTGCAGCACCCGTTCGGCGGAGGTGAACGGCCGGGCGGTGTTCGGGTCGACGCCCTGGGCCAGGAACGCGGCGAACTCCTCGGCCTCCTGGCTGATCTCGGCGTTGGCCCGGCGTTCGCCGTCGGCCAGCAGGGCGCTGCGCACGGTGACCAGCACCGCGGTCAGCGCGATCAGGGTGGACAGCAGGATCCAGCCGGTGATCCGCCAGCGGGCCGGGACCGACGAGCCGCGGGCGGCGGGTTCAGTCGTCATCGAGGTCGTCGTCATCGTCGTCGCCGGTGGGCGTGGGCCGGGGCGCGCGTTCCACACCGGGTTCGACCTCGGGCGCGGACGGGCCGGCCGACGGCACGGTGGACGGGTCGGGGCCGGGCTGGAACGAGATCTCGATGGGTGCGGTCGGCAGCGCGGGCGGTCCCGGTGGCCGCGTCATCGCCTGACTGGCGACGGCGAGCAGCACCGGGACCGCGAGCACCGCGACCAGGATGAGCAGGCGGGACAGAACTTTCACAGCACCCAGCGTGCCGACCGGTTGTGATCAGGTCATGAGAACGTCATGAGGATGTCTTCATAGTCGCGCCCATCTCCTCGTGCAGCAGCGCCACCATCTCCCCGGCGCTTATCGGTCTCGCGAACAGATAACCCTGGCCGTACGTGCATCCCAGGCCGGTCAGCAGCGCCTGCTGGTCGGGGTCCTCGATGCCCTCGGCGACGGTCTGCAGCCGCAGCGCCCGGCCCAGCCCGACCACCGCCTCGGCCAGCGCGGCGTCCTCCCGGTTGGCGGTGATGCCGTCCACGAACGCCTTGTCGATCTTGAGGATGTCGATCGGGAACCGGCTCAGGTACGACAGCGACGAGTACCCGGTGCCGAAGTCGTCGATGGCCAGGCGCACCCCCAGCTCCCGCAGCCGGTGCAGCACCACCACGGTCGCGTCCACGTCCACCATCAGCATCGACTCGGTGATCTCCAGAACCACCTTCTCCGGCGCGATCCCGGTCTCGGCCAGCACCGACCGGACGGTGTCCAGCAGCCCCGGCTCCTGGAACTGCCGGGCCGACAGGTTGACACTGACCCGCATCCCCGACGCGCCCGGGATCTCCCGGTGCCAGCGCGCCATCTCCTGGCAGGCCACCCGCAGCACACCCGCACCGAGCGGGACGATCAGGCCGGTCCGCTCGGCGTGCGCGATGAACTCGTTCGGCCCCAGCAGCCCACGCTCCGGATGCTGCCAGCGCACCAGCGCCTCCACCCCGATCGGCCGGCCCGACGGCAGGTCCACGATCGGCTGGTAGACCACCACGAACTCGTCCCGGTCCAGCGCACGTTCCAACTCGGTCCGCGCCTCGGCCTCGGCCACCGCCGCCGCGTACATCGACGCCTCGAAGACCACCGCCCGGTCCCGGCCGCTGTTCTTGGCCGCGTACATCGCCAGATCAGCGTCCCGGATCAGCTCGTCGGTCAGATCCACGTCACCGGCCCGGCCCGCCTCCACACTGGCGATGCCGATGCTGGCGGTGCTGCTCAGCGTGCTCCCACCGACCCGGACCGGCTCACGCAGCGCGGCCAGCAGCCGCTGCGCCAGCCGGTGCAGGCCCGCCTCGTCCAGATCCTCCACCAGCACCGCGAACTCGTCGCCACCGAGCCGGGCCAGGGTGTCCTCCGGCCGCACCGCCTGCGATATCCGCCCGGCCAGGGCCCGCAGGAACTCGTCCCCGGTCATGTGCCCGAGCGTGTCGTTGACCTTCTTGAAGTCGTCCAGGTCGATCAACAACAACGAGACCCGGCCCGCCGTACGGGCCCGCTCCCTCGCCGCCGAGCCGATCCGGTCCCGCAGCAGCGCCCGGTTCGGCAGCCCGGTCAGCGGATCCTCCACGGCCTGCCGGTCCAGCTCGGCGTGCAGCGCCTTCTGGGTGCTGACGTCCCGGATGGTCAGGATGACCGCGCCGATCAGCGGGTCGTGCAGATGGTTGGTGCCGATCACCTCGACGTCGATGTAGCCGCCGTCCTGCTGCCGGCTGCGCGACTCGATCCGGTCGGTGTGCCGCGGCGGCGCGGCGATCAGCGCGGCCAGGAACGCGCTGACACGTTCCTTCTCGTCCGGGTGGACCATCGCGGTCAGCGTGTTCAGATCCAGCTCACCGGTCTCGTGGCCGAGCACCCGCCCGGACGACGAGCTCACGTACCCGACCCCCTCGGTGTTCACCGCCAGGATCGCGTCCGAACCGTTCTCCAGCAGCGCCGACGTCCGGTACGCCACCTCGTCGCGCTGAGCCTGCTGCAGCCGCCGGTTGTTCGTGGTCAGCGCACACAGCACGACCACCACCAGCATCACGCACACCTGCGAGGCGTTCAGCAGGCTGACCGGCGAATGATGCGTCGACATCACCACCACGAACCCGGCGATACCCGTCGCACCCACCCACAGCCCGTCACGGACCCCGCAGGTGGTCGCCGCGGCCACCGACACCGCGATCGCACCGGCCGGGAACATCACCGTGCCGGCCGGATCGGCCACCGAGAACAGCGCCAGCACCCCGAGAGCCACCGCGTAAACCCACGCCGCCTCGGTACGGATCCGCGGCCGGGTAGCCCACCGCTCCCACGGCAGCCGGGTGGCGATCAGCAGCGCCACGATCGCCAGCGCCAGCGGCACCAGCGCCCACCGGTGCCGGGCGTCCCAGTCGAACGCGGTGCGGACCATGCCCATGCCGGTCAGCGCCGCGGTGATCCACAGGTTGTGCCGGATCTGCCGGGCCAGATGGCCGTGCTCCCGCGACTCGAAATTCGCCCACCGCTTCACGGGCGGTTCCATCGGCTGCCGCAGCGCCCAGATGAGAGCCTTCACGGAACCGGAAACGCCTGATCATTAGCGGTCGGCGTCCGTAGGATCGGCCCGTGCGACGTCGTTCCGGCCCGGGTGCCCGGCGTTCGCTGATCACGCTGCTCGCGGTGTTCCTGATCAGCATCACCGCCACCGTGGCCGTGGTCGGGGCGCTGCGCCGCGGCGCCGACCGGCTCGTCGCCCAGCGCGCCGACCAGCAGGCCGAGGTGATCACCGACGCCATCACCGGCCAGGCCCGCCGCTACCACGAGCACCTGGCCCAACTCGCCGCGTCCCTCGGCGCCCAGGCCCAACTGGAGGCATCCGAGTTCGCCGCGATCACCGCACCGCTGGCCGGGGCGGTGCTGCCCGGCGTCACCGGGGTGGCCTACGTGGTCGCGGCCGAGGACGCCGAGGTGGACCGGGTCCAGGCCTACTGGCGTGACCGCGGCGTCACCGGACTCGACCTGCGGCCCCGCGCCGACGGCACCCCACCCCACCTGTTCTTCGTGCTCAGCCAGGCCTTCGACGGCATCCGCACCCCGGCCGGCGCCGACCTGTCGGTGGTTCCCGAGGCGGTCGAGGCACTGCGGACCGCCCGGGAGAAACGCCGGGTCATCACCAGCCGGCCGTACCGGCTGCTCAAAGACCTCAACCGGACCGCCACCGACCAGGAACCCGGTTTCGTCCTCGCCGCCGCCGTGTACGCCACCTCACCGGCCGCCGACAGCGGGAGCTTCCGCGGCTGGGTGCTGCTCGGCGTCCGCAGCGGCGCGTTCCTGCGCCAGGCCGTCTCCGCCGAGGCCGGCAACCTGGCCACCGTCGAACTGTCCTCGCTGGCCGCCGGAGCCCGCACCCCGATGGCCGTCTGGCGCCCGGCCGGCCGGATCGACACCACCCTCGGCATCCGCGAGCGCACCGTCGAGATCCCGCTCAGCACCTGGCAGGTCACCGTCGCCCCGACCACCGGCCTGACCCCACGCGGCAAGCTGCCCCCCGACGTGGTCGCCGGGCTCCTCGGCACCCTCATCACCCTGCTGCTGATGGCGCTGACCGCCGCCCTGGTCACCTCCCGGGAACGCGCGCTGCGCCGGGTCGCCAACGCCACCGCGGTCCTGCACGCCGACATCCGCCGCCGCGAGGAGGTGGAGGCCCAGCTGCGGCGGCGTACCGCCGAACTGAAGGGTTTCGCCGGGATCGTCGCGCACGACCTGCGCGGCCCGCTGGCCCGGATCACCGGATACCTCGGCTTCCTCCAGGACGACCTGGACGACACCCTGGAAGATCAGCAACGCGACTACCTGAACCGGGCCGGGACCGCCGCCCAGCGGATGAGCACCCTGGTCGACGACCTGCTCGGCTTCGCCGTCGCCGACCACCAGCGGATCGCCCGCCGCCCGGTCGACCTGAACCGCCTGGTCGCCGAACTGGTCGCGGAGGGCTTCAGCCGGCCGGCCACCGTCCAGGCCGACCCGCTGCCCACCGTCGACGGCGACGAATCCCTGCTCCGGCAGGTGTTCGCCAACCTGATCGGCAACGCCGTCAAATACACCGACGCCTCCCGCGAACCCTGGGTCCACCTCAGCGGCGGACCCGACGGCGACGGCTGGCGCGTCGACGTCGAGGACCACGGCATCGGCATCCCGGACCGCCAGAAGGAGGCCGTCTTCACCGCCTTCACCCGCGCCGACGGCAGCGAGGACTACCCCGGCACCGGACTCGGCCTGGCCATCGTGCACCGCATCGTGGAACGCCACGGCGGCACCGTCCGGATCACCGACAACCCCGGCGGCGGCAGCCGCTTCCACCTCACCTTCCCGCCCCGCTCCCCCTGACACCCGCTGTTCGGGGGATCCGATCACGGGCGGATCGGCGTAACGTGTGCGGCTCCGCGACGGTGTCTCCAAGGGAGCAGCATGCCGCTCACCCCCGCTGACATTCACAACGTCTCCTTCACCAAACCGGCCGGTGGCCGCGGTGCCTACGTGGAGGAGGAGGTCGACGCCTTCCTTGACGAGGCCGAACGGGAACTGGCCCGGCTCCTCGCCGAGAACGGCGCGCTCAAGGGCATGGTCGGGCCCGCCGGCCCGGCCGGCGACTACGAGGAGATACGCCTGCTGGCCGGCCGCCTGCAGCGGATGGAGCAGGAACGCGACGCCGCCGAACAGCACGCCCGCGACCTGCGCGCCGAACTCGACCACGCCCACCAGGCCGGCACCCGCCCGGCCCCCGGCGGCGGCGACCTGCGGGTGCTCGCGATGGCCCAGCGCACCGCCGACGACCACCTGCGCGACGCCCAGCGCGAATCCGAGGACCTGATCGCCGACGCCCGGGACCGGGCCGGCCGGCTCGCCGACGAGGTCCGGGCCCGCGCCGGAGAGATCGAGGACCAGGCGGTCCGCCGGCACGCCGACGCCCTCGACGGGCTGGCCGCCCGCCGGGCCGCGATGCTCGACGAGATCCAGCAACTGACCAGCCTCGCCTCCTACTACCGCGACGCCCTGCGCCGCCACGTCGACGGCCAGCTCGCCGACGTGGAGCGCGCCCCGATGCTCGGCCCGGCCTGAAACCGGCAAGTCGGCCGCACGGAGGTCCCGGTCGGCCTACCTTGGCAACGTGCCCTCGTTCGCCGATCTCAGCGTCCGGATCAAGGTCCTCGGAGCCGTCGCGGTCGCCGCCGCGGTCGCCCTGGTGGTCGGTCTCACCGGGCTGTTCGCCCTGGCCGAGACCAGCGACCGGGCCAACCTCATCTCGGAGAGCAACGTCGCCAGCATCAAGGCCGTCGGACAGCTCCGCGCGGTGGTGTCGCAGGCCCGGGTGGACGTCACCAACCAGGCGCTGTCCCCGGACGCCGCCGTCGCCAAGGGCTACGTCGACGCGTTCGCCGCCGACAAGGAGGCGTTCACCGCGGCGATGGCCGCCTACCGCTCCAGCATGCCGGCCGGCGACCCGGACACCACGGCCCACCTGGAAGCCCAGTGGCAGGAGTTCGTGTCGCTCGCCGAGGCGAAACTGCTGCCCGCCGGCACCCGCAACCAGCTCGCCCTCTGGTCGCAGGTCCGCGACACCGAGGCCGCGCCGATCATCACGGCGATGTCCGACGACCTCGCCGAACTCGACGCCACCGAGACCGCCGACGCGGCCAAGAACGCCGAAGCCGCCAGATCGTCGTACGAGTCCAGCCGCACCACCCAGATCGTGCTCCTGGTCGTCGGGCTGATCGCCGCCCTCGGCATGGGCCTCTGGGTCGCCACCAGGATCGTCGGATCACTGGCCGCGGTCCAGCGCGTCGCCGAAGCCCTCGCCACCGGCGACCTCACCCAGAACACCGGCCTGACCAGCAAAGACGAGACCGGCCGGATGGGACGCGCCCTCGACACCGCCACCGCCTCCCTGCGCGACGCGGTCTCCACCATCGAAGGCTCGGCCGCCTCCCTGGCCGGCGCCTCCGAACAGATGACCGCCACCGCCGCCCAGATCTCCACCTCGGCTCAAGAGGCCTCCCAGCAGTCCCAGGCGGTGTCCAGCGCCGCCGAGGAGATCTCCCGCAGCGTCGACACGGTGTCCGCGGGCAGCGAGGAGATGGGGGCCTCGATCCGGGAGATCTCGCAGAACGCCGCCGAAGCCGCCCAGGTGGCCAACGAGGCGGTCAACCTGGCCGCGTCCACCTCGACGACGATGAACAAGCTGGGTGACTCGTCCGCCGAGATCGGCAACGTGATCAAGACGATCACCGCGATCGCCGAACAGACCAACCTGCTCGCCCTCAACGCCACCATCGAAGCCGCCCGCGCCGGCGAACTCGGCAAAGGCTTCGCCGTCGTCGCCTCCGAGGTCAAAGACCTCGCCCAGGAGACCGCCCGGGCCACCGAGGACATCTCCAAACGTGTCGAGACCATCCAGGCCGACACCGCCGGCGCGGTCATCGCCATCGAACAGATCTCCGAGGTCATCGGCCGGATCAGCGACTTCCAGACCACCATCGCCTCCGCCGTCGAGGAACAGACCGCCACCACCGCCGAGATGAACCGCAGCGTCAGCGAAGCCGCCACCGGCACCGGCGACATCTCCCGCAGCATCACCGGCGTCGCCCAGGCCGCCCAGAACACCAGCCTCGGCGTCGCCGAGACCCAGCAGGCCATCGCCGAACTCGCCCGGATGTCCGCCGAACTGACCACCCTGGTATCCCGCTTCCGGTTCTGACGCCGACCGACCCCCGGAGCGCACACTGAACCCGTCATCGATTTACGGTGATCGATCGCGGGCAAGGGGGCCTGGGCGTGGACATGCTGGAACGAATCCGCAACGCGATGATCGGAACCGGGCGGACACTCGACGGGCCGTTCGGTCCCCGCCGCATCACCTACGCCGACTGGACCGCCTCCGGGCAGCCCCTCGACTTCATCGAGGACTTCCTGCGCGACCACGTACTCACCCACTACGCCAACACCCACACCGAAGCCTCCGCCACCGGGGCACAGACCGGCGCACTCCGCGAGGAAGCCCGGCAGATCATCCACCGGGCCGTCCACGCCACCCCCGACCACGTGGTCATCTTCTGCGGATCCGGGGCCACCGGGGCGGTCGCCAAACTCGCCGGAATCCTCGGCCTGCGGATCCCGGAACAACTCGATCACCGGTACGGGCTCAGCGCCCACATCCCCGCCGCCGACCGCCCCGTGGTGTTCGTCGGGCCGTACGAACACCACTCCAACGAACTGCCCTGGCGCGAATCCATCGCCGACGTCGTCGAGATCGACGCCGACCACACCGGGCACGTCGATCTCGACGTGCTCGGCGAGGCTCTGACGGCGTACCGCAATCGTCCGCTCTTGATCGGAAGTTTCTCCGCCGCCTCCAACGTGACCGGCATCCGCACCGACACCACCGCCGTCTCCCGGCTGCTCACCCGGCACGGCGCCCTGTCCGTGTGGGACTACGCCGCCGCCGGGCCCTACCTGCCGATCACGATGACCGGCAAGGACGCCGTCATGCTGTCACCGCACAAATTCGCCGGCGGCCCACAGACCCCCGGCGTGCTGATCGTCCACCGGCGGCTGCTGACCAACCCGGTACCGGTGGTACCCGGCGGCGGCACCGTCGCCTACGTCGACCCGTCCGGCCACCGCTACCTCGACGACCCGGTCGCCCGCGAAGAGGGCGGCACCCCGGCCATCGTCGAATCCATCCGCGCCGGCCTCGTCTTCGCCGTCAAGGAAACCGTCGGCACCACCCTCATCGAAGAACGCGAACAGGCGCTGTGGCGGCGCGCCCGCGACCGCTGGACCACCGAACCCGCCATCGAAATCCTCGGCGACCCGCACGCCGACCGGCTGCCCATCGTGTCGTTCCAGATCCGCGCCGGCACCCTCCACCTGCACCACCACTACGTCGCCGCCCTGCTCAACGACCTGTTCGGCATCCAGGCCCGCAGCGGCTGCTCCTGCGCCGGCCCCTACGGCCACCGCCTCCTCGGCATCGACGAACACCGCTCCCGCTCGTTCCGGGACGCCATCCTCGACGGCTGGGAAGGCGTCAAACCCGGCTGGAGCCGCCTCAACCTCAACTACTTCGTCTCCGACACCGTCGCCGGCTACCTGATCGAAGCCGTCCTGCTGATCGCCCGGCACGGCGCCCGACTGCTACCCCAGTACCGTTTCGACCCGCGCACCGGCCGCTGGACCCACCGCCGCCACACCCGGCCCACCGTCCGCCTCGCCGACCTGCGCCTGCACCCCGACGGCACCGTCACCACACCGCCGGTGCCGCGCCAGCGCGCCGGCGAGAACGCCCTGGCCGGGTATCTGTCTGAGGCCCGCGCACTGCTCGCCGCCCATCCCGTTCCCACCGACGGGGTACGCCTCGACCTGCCCACCGACGTCGAGAAGCTGCGCTGGTTCCTCCTCCCGGACACCTGCCTGCTCCCGTAGACCTGTCCGCTCCCGCAGACCTGTCCGCTCCCGCAGACCTGTCCGCTCCCGCAGACCTGTCCGCTCCCGCAGACTTGCCTGATCCCGCAGACCTGCCCGCTCCCGCAGACCTGGTAGACCTGTCCGCTCCCGCAGACCAGCTCGGGACATCCACCGCCCCGGTGATCGCCGTCTCCGCCCTCGACCCGCCCCGCTGCCAGCGCCGCCCAGCCGGTTCGCCGCGAACCCTGTCACCAGCGGGCGGATACATGACAACCCCGTCGCAATGACAACCGCGCCCCGGGTGCGACCCGCCACACCCGCTTGCCTTCCTAGGACTCTAGTTCGCTAGTCCTAGCAAACCGCCCACCTTCGAGCAAGCGGGCTCCGCCGCCACGACGGCGGCCAGGACAGCGACGGCGACGGCGGCCAGGACAGCGACGGCGACGGCGGCCAGGACAGCGACGGCGACGGCAGTCAGGACGGCGACGGCGGGGCCCCGGCGACGGCGACGGCGACGGCGACGGCGACGGCAAGATAGAACGTTCTGTCTAGCAAGCAGCACCAACAAACCCTGCAAAGGCAATGGCTCCTGCTTGGCCACCGCACCGCCACCACTCCCGAACGGTGATCACTCGCCAGCAACAGTGCCTTTTATGAGGTCTATCGCATCACGCTTCCCACCCAGCGCCGGTCCTGGGGGATTTACCACCGCAAAGAGTCGTGTTCTCGGCTACCTGATCACTTGCGGTCAATCCCTCACGCGGGCGACCCGCTCAGCAGAGATCTTGGGGGATTTACCACCGGAAACGGTGGTAAATCCCCCAAGATCGGCCAGGGCGAGACCGGAGGGCGGACAATCGCGCGGGGAATTGACCACGGACGGGCCAGCAGCCCAGAGGAAGACTCAAAACGGTGGCAAATCCTCCAAGATCTACCGGGAAGCGAACATTCGCGCGGGCGACTGGCCGTGCGGACCGATGACCGACGATACAAATAGGGCGATCGCTACCGAAATGCCCCCGTGGAGGGTGAAGAGCTCCCCGACACGGAGAAGTTTCGAATGCGGCGATGACACGGCCGGGGCCGCCCAGTGCGAGGGCGGGCCGGTTGGAGAACGGCGGAAGGCGAGGTGAGGGCAGCACGGAGTGGGGCTACGGCCGGGCGCGCCGGGGCGGGCGCCAGCCAGGACAAGCACAGGTCAGGACGAGCACTGGCCAGGACGAGTGCAGGTCAGGACGAGTGCAGGTCAGGACGAGTGCAGGTCAGGACGAGTGCAGGTCAGGACGAGTGCAGGTCAGGACGAGTGCAGGTCAGGACGAGTGCGGGCCAGGACGAGTGTGGGTCAGTGGACCAGCAGGGAGCGGATGGAATTGCCCCAGAACATGCGGTCGATGGCCGACTCGGCGGTCGTCGGGTCGGCGGCCGCGCCCATGGTCAGCAGCAGCGGGACGAAATGGTCGGCTGTCGGGTGGGCCACCTGGGCACCGGGGGCCTTCGCCCGGTAGTCGGACAGGGCGTCCACGTCACCACGCCTCACCGCGTCGGCCGCCCACTCGTCGAAGGCCTCGTTGTAGCCGGCCAGGGACGGATCCCGCATCACCGCGAAACTGTGTGTCATGAAGCCGGAGCCGATCACCAGGATGCCCTCGGATCGGAGGGCGCGCAGGCGTTCGCCGAGGGCGAGCAGTGCCGCCGGTTCCAGGCTGGGCATGGAGAGCTGGACGACGGGGACGTCGGCGGCCGGGTACATCGCCATCAGGGGGATGAACGCGCCGTGGTCGAGCCCGCGGTTGACGAACTGGTGGACCGGGCCGGTGCCGCCGAGCACTCCGGCGATCCGGTGGGCCAGGTCGGTGGCGTCGGGGGTGGCGTACGGCAATGTGTAGTAACGCGGGTGGAAGCCGCCGAAGTCGTAGTAGAGCGGGGTGCCGGCGGCCGAGCCGGAGAGGGCGGCCGGCGCGTTCTCCCAGTGTGCGGAGACGACCACGATGGCCCGCGGTTTGGGCATGGTCTGGCCCCAGGTGAACAGGTCGTCGAGCCAGCGCGGGTCGTCGAGGGTGGGTGGGGCGCCGTGGCTGACGAACAGGGCGGGCAGGGCGCCGTCGGCGGGTTCCCATCGGCGCTGCGCACGTGCCTGCGGCAGCACCCGGGCGAGGAGTGCGTCGTAGGCTGCGGCTGGGCTGGTGTCCATGGGGTGACCGTACGACCAGAATACTTAAAGGTGCAAGTGATCAACCGCACCGCAACCGGCGTGCACCGGCCCGGTGATCACCGCGCCGGGCCGGGGGCCGAAGGCAACGGTGTGCCCGTACCACCGAAAGGGTCTTGATTTGAGCCAGCTCCTCAAGCGTCTCGCCTCGGCCCTTCTCGGCACCGACCCGAACGCTCCGGAGCCGGGTCCGGCGGTGACGCTGGAGAACCAGATCAACAAGCTGATCAACGCCGAGCGGGCCCGGCACGGCTGCGACGAGCTGACGGTGCATCCGCGGATCACCGCGGCGGCCCGGTCGCACAGCAGGTGGATGGCGGCGACCGGGCGGTTCTCGCACGCCGGCAAGGGTGGTTCCCGGTTCGTCAGCCGGGTCCGGGCGGCCGGCTACAGCCAGCCGTCGGCGGAGAACATCGCCTGGGGGAACCGGACCGCGTCGGCGGTGGTGGCCGGGTGGATGAAGAGCCCGGGGCACCGCGCCAACATCCTGAACCGCGAGTCCCGCACGGTCGGTGTCGGCGTGGTGTTCACCGCGAACATGACGCCGTACATCACCCAGAACTTCGGCTACTGAGGGCAGGAACGAAAGCTCAGGTGAGCGCGTCCACCACCTCGGTCGCCCGCTTCTCGTGCTTGTCGTAGGCGTCCGGCAGCGCCGACCGCTGGACGGTCTGCGCGGCCTCGCCGAGTTCCAGTTCCTCCCAGTCGTCCACCTTCACCAGCCGGCTGTAGAAGGCGCCGGCGGCGTAACTGGGCGTCATCAGCTCCTTGACCGATCCCCATCCCTGGCTGGGCCGCTGCTGGAACAGCCCGAGGGAGTCGAAGTCGTCGCCGCTGCCCTCGTTCGGCCGGTCCAGTGAGGCCGGGATGGTGTCGTTGGCCAGGTTGCGCAGGCTGGATTCCTGCAGCCCGGTCATCACGGCCACCAGCATCGCCCGGCGGGGCAGGTCACGCTGTTGGGCGACCCGCACGATGACGGCGGCGTTGTTCATCTGCGTCTGGTTGAGGCCGCTGACCGGTTTCGGCGGCCGGGGCGACGGCGAACGGGACGCCTTGGCCGATTTCGCCGACGGGGAACCGGAAGCGGACGCCGACGGGGCCACCCGCACCCCGCCCCGGCCGGCTGCCGGCGGCGCGCCGTCCCGCTGGTCCAGGGCCGCCCCGACCGGAACCGGCGACGATCCGGGCAGTCCGGGGCCGCCGAAGGCCACGATCCCGCCGACAGCGGCGCCCGCCACACTCACCGCGGTCAGCAGGGTCACCGTGCGGCCGGCGCGGCGGCGGGCCCGGCGGCGGCCCTTTCGGCGCCGCCGGTCCGGCCAGTCGGCCTGATAGATGTCCGGACCGCCGGGTTCGGCGAGGCCGCCGGACTCGACGAACTCGACACGTTGCCGCGGGATCGCACCCGTCCGCCGGTACCGCGCGGGGTCGGTCGTGTTCTCCGCAAGGTGTGCCGGTGCCACGAAGCCTGACCGTCCTTCCGTAACCACCATGTCGTCTTCAAGGCATTACGGAGGGATGGCGGCCCGCGGTTCAACCGGAGACGTTCACGTTTTGCGCGATGCCCGAACCGTTGAGGACATCAAGACCGAAGAGCCCGCTTGGGTACGCCGTACCGGCCGCGCCGAACCAGTCCCGCCGATGACCGCGGCCCCGTCCCGGGACACCTGGCTTCGCGGGTCGGTGCGGGCCGGGGATCTCCCCCGATCCGCGCGGGACGAGCACGGTCGGCACGACGTGGGTGGTGGGCTCCCACGTGTCGCCGTCGAGGCGGCGGAAGATGAGTTCGGCGGCGGCCCGGCCCATCCGGTACGGGTCCTGGGCCACCACCGTCACCGCCGGTTGCAGCAGGTCGGCGAGGGGGAAGTCGTCGTACCCGACGAGGGCTGTCCGGTCCTGGCCGCCGATCTCGCGCAGCGCCCGGATGGCGCCGATGGTGACCGGGTTCTGCGCGGTGAAGTACGCCGTGGGCGGTTGCGCCGAACCCGCCAGGTGCCGTGCCGCCGCCCGGGCGGCGTCCTCGGTGTGCAGGTCGTGGACGATGTGGCCGGTCCGGGGCCGGATGCCGTGCTCGCCTCACGTCTTCGAGGTGGCCGACCGCATCCACATCCAGCGGCTGGGCCGCGGCGCCGGGGTGATCACCCCGCGCTCGCACACCATGCCGGAGGCGGTCGCCATCATGACCGGCGCCACCACCCTGGCCGACACCCCGGTCGCTCTTGACGTCCCAGCGCCACGCTTTCGCTCCCGCACGGCCGCCGCACGTCACGGGTCCGGCAACCGCCGGCACGGCTGCGGACCCGAATCGCACCACGGAGTGTTTCTGCCTTCCGATATGGCATAAAGCACCGCGACGGGCGATCCTGAAACGACTGTGTCAGACGGATCCGGCACCAAGCCGGATTCAGGCATCGATCACCGTCGGTCATCCGGAGATGCGAATGATCAATGTCTTCTTGAGCTGGTCTGGAAAACAGAGCGAAGAGGTCGCGAAGATCCTTTATCGCTGGCTTCCCAAGATTCTCACTTACACCGATCCGTTCATGTCCAAGAACATGACGAAGGGCACGAGATGGCTTGAAGAGATGACCACGAAGCTGGAGGGATCGAGTTTCGGCATAATCTGCGTGACAGCGGAGAACTATCGAGCCCCCTGGCTCAATTTCGAGGTCGGCGTGCTGTCCCACAAACTGCAGAAGGCACGGGTCACCCCGTTTCTGGTCGGTGTCGACGTCCAGGATGTGAACGGGCCGGCCACCGAGATCTTTCAGGCCGCAACCTTTGCCCGGGATGAGGTCTACCAACTGGTCACCAGCATCAACGATCACGTCGAGGGCGAAGGCCGGATAAAGCCGGAACTCCTGCCGGAGATCTTCGAAACCTGGTGGCCCCAACTCGAGGAACAGCTGAACGCCCTTCTCGCCGCCCCTGCACCGGCTCCACCAAAGCGCTCCGACCACGAGTTGCTCACCGAGGTACTGGTGGCGGTCCAGGCACAGAGCCGGTTGCTCGCCGACCCCGGAACCCTGCTTCCCGCCGCCTACCTGAACGATGTCATGGCCGAGATCGCCCAGCGACAGTCCGCCGGGACAAGCGGGGACGAGACCGGGCCGCTGTCCGCGATAGAGAACGCGCGCATCTCGGTGTCGGGAATCCTGAACTGCGGTATCGGCGACTCGGTGGACGCCGATCAGCCGGACGCGTTCCTGAAGCACCGGCAGAGCGATCGGGTCCGAATCCGGCGGATCATCGTCACCGACGACGAGGGCGGCCCTCACGACTTCGTCGAACGGATCATCGACCAGGCGAAAGAACAGCGGAATTACGAGGTCAAAGTGATTCGGGCATCCGCCGCGAAGGCTTTGGGTGCCTGGGCGTTCTCGGTCGTTGACCACCGGATCATCGTCATCAGACTTCCCCACAACCGGGCGTTCGCGATCCGCGGCGACCGGGCCGCCGAGCTCCTTTCCGAGCAATTCGAGACATTCTGGGCGGCAGCAGAGAGTCCCCACGCGGGCGCCGGAGTTCCGGGCCAACGCCTCAGCGCCGGAGATTCATGAGTTCGCGCTCAGGCCGGCGTCTGCGGTTTCCCATCCGATTGGCCGGACTTCGCAAATGTCAAGAATTCACGCCAGGCCTCCACCGTAAATCGCAAAAGGGCGACGTTCGGGTTCTTCGAATCCCGGACCAATACGGAATCGGCCGTCCGCGCTACCTCGACACAGCCACTCAGGCCACTTCTCGAACTCTTCCTCCAGTTCAGCGGATCGATGTCGGCGTCGCCCACGCGTCCTCCTGGATAAGCGCTCCACACGAATGAAACCGGGCGCGAGAAGATTCTCATGCTCACCGCATTGCCCGCCACCGGAGCCCACTGCGACAGTGTAGAAGTACGTCTATGCCAGAACTAGACTCCGAGTTTCTCTCCCGATTCGGGATGACCAAGGTGGAAGCTACGCGTTGCCCGATACGGGTTGTATCCCGCAGAGCATGCCGCCGAGGGCGGCCACGGCGTTAACGTGGATGACAGCAGAACGGCTGGATGGAGGCGGCGTGACGAGAGCAGCGCCCGACGATCACCTCAACCGTGCACGTTTCCACAGCAGGAGCGAGTGGAACCGACGACGAGCCGGATGGCCACGTGTTCTCGTGTTCTGCGTTCTCGCCGGAGCTTTCGCAGTCGGTCTCGCATACATCTTCGGAGGGATCAGCGCAGCGGTCCTCGGCCGACGCACTTTCGCGACATCGGTTCTACAGATTCTTGGCATCATCCTCGTCGTGGTGGCGGCCGGCCTGACGGCGGATCGAGTGCTGGAAGCCGTCCGGCGGCGTGCCGACGCGGTCGTCCGTCGTCGACTCCAGACGGGGCTCGTAGCGCGCGGCCGGGATGATCGGCCCGAGACCGGCACCGCGATTGTTCGCGTCGGACCGCTCCGGTGATTCGGGGCTCCCACGACGACGATCAAGGAAGCGGCGGCGCAATGCCACCACACCGGCCGCGGTGATGCCCAGGAGCAGGATCGCCACCCACATCGGCACGGCCATCACCGGGCGCAGGTCCAGTTCCTTTCCTGCCAAGGCCATCACGATGGCCACCATAGACAGCATTCCGACCACGGCGATCACGACGACCGGCCAGATCACCATGCGCTCGACCCGGCCGGAAGCCTGCCTGTCGTGCAGCGTGTCCCTGATCATCTCGAGGACGAACATCAGGCACTGACGGGCGGTCACCCGGAGATGTGGTGACTTGCGCGATCCGAGGTGGCCGTCCATCCCGAAAGGCGGCTCCTCATCATCGCCTGGCCGACCGTCCTGGGAGTTCGGGATGTCATCGCGGCTGCTGTCGTCGTTGTCCAGCGTCACGCGTGGCCCCCTTTCACGACTCGGACCGACCCGCGGCCCTGACACGGGTCATGAGGGATGGAATTCGTTCTCAGCTGAGTTCCGGCACCGATCGGATGACGGAGTCCAGGATGGCGCCGGTCTCGACGTCCGGAGGCACCGTCTCCTTCAGCGATGCGAACAGGTCGGCGTATCGGGCCACCTCGTCGCCGTCCTCTTTGATCACGACGTCACCCTCGGGGTTCTCGAAGTACAGCATCGGTTCCAGGTCTCGCTCCTCGAACTCGATGATCTCGAACGGTCCACGAAGCGCGCGGTAGGCGCCCAGCCGAAGCGGTACCACCTGGATCGATATGTTCGGATTCAGGTCGGGCTCGATCGTCTCGCCCGCAGCACGCCGGCCTCTGGTATTCAGCCGCCTCAGATGGTTGATCTGCGCCCTCATGCCGGCGAATCCCCGGCTGCCGTTCTCGTTACCGACCCAACGATGGAGCACGCCCTCATCGACGATGAACGCCATTTTGGGGCCCTCGGGGCCGAGCAACGGCGCCGCCCGTTCGAACCGCGCGTTCACGATCCGGTCGGCCAGGTCGGCGGCGACGCCGGGCTCGAGCAGGCCGTTGACGATGCCGGTAGCGTAGTCGTCAGTCTGAAGAACGCCCGGAACGAACTTTGTCTCGTACTGCCGGATCGCCGTCGCGTAGGCCTCATAACCGAGCCATTCCGCGAAATCCTTGGTGAGCACATCCCGGTACCTGCTCGCCACCGTGGGACGCCGGCTGAGCCGCGCCAATTCGATCAGCTTCTTCGTCTGCTCGGTGAGGGAGGGGTATTGAGTCAGCAACGCCATCAGGTCGGAGGTCTGCACGCCGACCTGACCGTTCTCGATCCGCATGATCTTGGATGGCGACCAGTCGAGTTCCTCCGCCACCTCGGCCTGGGTTCGCTTGGCGTTGAGCCGCGCCAGCCGAAGGGTGAGGCGAAGCTGGCGCTTCGCCACCGCCGGTCCTGGTTCCCTCGTCGGCATCGCGGCCCTTAACTCCTACCACTGGCTCCCAGTACGTCCCGATCATGACCTCTCAGATCTGCGGATCGGGAATCTGTGATGTCACAGAACCGGATGTCACAGATTCAGATGTCACAGGCAGAGTACTCCTTCGAGGCGCCCCGGAACGCTCGTCCTCGGCTTCCCGCGGCCCGCACAGATGTTCAGAACCCGCGAAACGGCTCATAACGCCTTTCGGACCCGTCACGCACCGGGGAGGCACCATGGATCAGCGCTCTGAGCAGCATGACAACGGGTATGCACGGAACATCGCCGACGCGTCGTTCGAGTGGTACCAGCGGGCCGCGACGAAATCCCGGAAACTCCATCAGGGGACCGCGGCCTCGATACAGATCGTTGCCGCCGCCATCCCGGTCGCAGCGGTGCTCTCCCCGCAGAGCGCACTCGTTCCCGCAGTCCTCGGAGCGGTCATCGTCATCCTGACCGGGCTACGTTCGATCTTCGACTGGCAGGAGAACTACATCCGGTTCAGTGGCGCACGAGAGGCGGTGGAAGCCGAACGGCGCCGCTATCTGACCGGTGCGGAGCCGTACGCCGATCCCTCCGCACGGGATCAGAAGCTCGTCGCGGCGGTGACCCGGATCGAGCAACAGGAGATGAAGGCCTGGTTCAAAGTCGTCGAGGATCGCCAGCGATGAACACCGGCGCCCGCAGATCGCTATCGGACACGCTCCCCGAGGGACCGGACGCAACTGACACGCCCGGCCCCTCGCGCTGTGCGACTCAGCGCGAGCGCAGCACCACCCGCAGGCGCTGGGCGGACGGGGCCAGCCGGTACTCCGGCAGGACGCCCTGGCCGCACGAGGCGGTACCGACGCCGGCGACGGCCGCGTCCAGGGAGATCCAGGTGGACGTGGCCGGCGGCAGTTCGTGGTCGTGGGTGGTGGCGGCGATCAGCTCGCGGGACCACGGGCGCACCGTCAGCGGCACGTCCACGCCGGAGATCCGCAGGCCGGCGCCGTCGCCCAGGTCCACCGTCGCCTCGTCGGCGCGGCGGGCGCCGTGCTCCTGCGGGCGCACGGTGCGCACCGCGAACTCGTCCCGGCCGGCGGTGAACGTGCCGTACCGGGCGCCCTGGCCGGTGTCCGGGTACTGCGGGCCGGGGCCGTACCCGGTCCAGGTCACCCGCGACGTCGGCCGGTCCAGGCGCAGGTCGACACCGGCCCGGGCCCAGTCGCACGGCCAGGCGCCGTACGGCGTGACCTCCAGATCGAGGTCGAGCCGGGTGCCGTCGCTGGTCCACCGCCAGGTCAGGTCGGCGCCGCAGTCCAGGATCGGCAGGCCATGCCGGGTCCGCACGACAAGCGTGCCGCCGTCGGTGGTGATGTCGACCAGGCGGGTGCGCAGGTCGTGCAGCCGGGCGGCGGCCCACCGGTCGGCCATCGGCGGCAGGTGCCGCTCGTCCCAGCCGGTGCCGCGATCGTTCTCGGTCGGTGCCCGCCACACGCTGAAGCCGACGTCGTGCAGTTCGAGGTCGCCGAGCCGCACCGGCATGCCGGTCCGCTCGTCGAAGACGGCCGGGCCGAGGCGCAGCCCGTCCCGGACCGGAACGGTGGCCTCCACCGGAGCAGGGGCCGGACGCCGCGGCACGTGCTGGGCCCACGCCACCTCGTGGCCGGTCTTGCGGTCCCGCAGCGAGACCTCGACCAGACCGGCCGGACCCGGATCGAGGGGTACGCTCCCGGACGCTCCCGCCGCCACCACCGGCAGCTCCAGTGGCGACGCCGAGCCGTCGACGGTGAGCGTCGCCTCCAGGTGTGCCAGGTCGAGGCTGTGATAACGGTTGACCAGCGTCAGCGTGGACCGGTCCGGGGCGATGGCCAGCTCGACCGGGGCGAACACCCGGGCCAGGTCGGCCAGCGCCGGGCCGGGGGTCTTGTCCGCGTGCACCAGGCCGTCGATGACGAAGCTGCCGTCGTGGACGCGTTCGCCGAAGTCGCCGCCGTACAGCTGGACGGTCCGGCCCTCGGCGGTGGTCCCGGCGTACAGGGCGTGCTCCACCCACTCCCAGATGAAGCCGCCGGCCAGACGCGGATACCGGTGGAACAGCTCCTGGTACTCGCTGAGCCCGCCCGGCCCGTTGCCCATCGCGTGCGCGTACTCGCAGAGCACGAACGGCAGGTTCCGCGGCGACGCGACGGTGCCGGCGCCGATCTTCTCCACCTCGCCGGTCAGCGCGTACATCCGGGAGTAGACGTCGGTGTAGATGGACCGGCGGTCGCCCTCGTAGTGGACCAGCCGGCCGGGGTCGCGGTCCTTGGCCTGCACCGCGATCGCGTCCAGGTTGGCGCCGGTGCCGGACTCGTTGCCGAGTGACCAGAACAGGACGCTGGCGTGGTTCTTGTCGCGTTCCACGGTGCGGTGCATCCGGTCCCGGTAGGCGTCCAGCCACATCGGCTCGTCACTCGGGTTGCCCCGCCAGCCGGCCGACTCGAAGCCGTGCGTCTCCAGGTCGTTCTCCACCATCACGTACAGGCCGAGTTCGTCGGTCAGGTCGAGGAAGGCGGCGTTCGGCGGGTAGTGCGAGGTGCGTACCGCGTTGATGTTGTGCTGTTTCATCAGCAGCAGCTCGGCGCGGGCGGTCTCCAGGTCGACGGTGCGGCCGTGGTGCGGGTCGTGTTCGTGCCGGTTGACGCCGCGCAGCAGCAGCGGCCGCCCGTTGAGCAGCAGCACACCGTCCTCGACGTGCACGGTGCGGAATCCGGCGCGCAGTCCGGCCGACTCGCCGGGGGTGCGCACGCTCACGTCGTACAGAGCCGGGGTCTCGGCGGTCCAGGGGTCGACGGACCGGAAGTGGTGGACCTGCCCGGCCGCCGCGTCGTGCAGGCCGAGGGCGGGGACGCTGATGGTGGCCGGCCCGTCCGCGTCGACCTCGACGCGCAGCGTGCCGGAGCCGTCCCGGTGGTCGTAGGAGGCGTGCACGAAGACGTCGCGGATGCCGCCGTCGGGCCGGGCGAGCAGGGTGACGCTGCGGAAGATGCCGGGCATCCACCACATGTCCTGGTCTTCCAGGTAGCTGTGCGCGGACCACTGGGCCAGGCGGACGAACAGAACGTTCGGTCCACCGCGCAGCACCTCGCTGACATCGAACTCGGTCGTCAGCCGGCTACCCCGCAGCGTCCCCAGCTCGACGTCGTTGAGCCACACCGTGGCCGCCCCGTCCACCCCTTCGAACCGCAGCACCGACCGGTGGGCGAGCACCGCGGCGTCCGCCTCGAACTCCAGCCGATGATCGGCGACCGGGTTGTCGTCCGGCGGGTACGGCGGGTCCAGCGGGAACGGGAAGTCCGCGTTGGCGTAGGTCGGCGTGCCGAACCCCTGCAACGGCAGGTGCCCGGGAACCCGGATCGGCGCCCACTCCCCCGCGTCGGTGATGTGCCGCGGGCTCGGGTACCGGCGGACCTGCCAGATGCCGTCGAGCGACTGCCGCGGCGCGTCGGTGTCCAGGTGGGCGCGGGCGGGCAGGCCGCCACGGCCGGGCTGTGGGGAGGCCAGATCGGCGTGGAACGTTGTCACAGTTGATCAGTCTTTCTGTTCAGAGCCGGGCCGCGAGAGCCAGGGCCCCCTCGACCGGTGGTGCGGTGAGCACCCGGAGTGCCAGGCCGGGCGCGTGCACCCGGAGCCGGGCGGTGAGCCGGTCGCGGAGTTCACCCTGTGCGGTGAGCACGCCCCCGGCCCCGACGACCACGTCACCGCGGGCGCCCCGGCGGCGCAGCGCGGCCAGATTGCCGGCCAGCACGTCGGCGGCCTCGTCGACGACAGCGGCGGCCAGCGGCGAGCCATGGTGCAGGGCGTCGAAGACGAGCGGCGCGTGCCGGCCCCAGTCGTACGGGTCGGCGGCGGTCACCGCGACGGCCAGCTCACCGGGGGTGCTCGTATCGTAGGCGGCGCAGAGCAGCCGGACCGCCGGATCGGCCAGCGCCGTCTCCGGGCGGTCCCTGTCGGCCAGCCGCAACCCGGCCCGGACGGTCTCCCGGACCAGGGCGGAGGCGCTGCCCACGTCACCGAGCAGGGAGCCGTGGCCGTCCGCGCTGAGCAGGACACCGTCGCCGTCGGCGCCGAGCGCGATGGCGCCGGTGCCGACGATCAGGGTGAGGCATTCGGTGAGGCCGGCCGCCGGGCCGAGCAGCTCGGCGTCGTTGACGACAAGCACCGTGCCGGGCAGTCCGGCGGTCAGTTCGGCGACCGCGCGGGCGCGCTGCTCGGCGGTGTCGAGACCGTGCAGACCGACGGCGATCCGGTACGGGCCGGTCACCGTCGCGCCGATCAGGGTGATCAGCCGGCCGAGGTTGGCCGGGTCGTCGAAGAGCTGGCCGTGCCGCCAGGTCGCGGACGGCACCACGTGGTCCCGGCGGGTGCCGCCCTCGACGACGGCGAGGTGGGTCTTGGTGCCGCCGACGTCGACGCCGACCGTGGGAGTGTCCGGCAAGGTTCTCTCTCCGATGATCGTGATCGGTTCGTGATGTAACCACGGATCGGCGGGACCGCTCAAGGGTCTGTTAACCGGATCTCGCCCCGGACCAGCCCTGGCAGCGTCACCGCGGGCTACGGCATGATCAAGTAATGGGAGAACGCACCACGGCCCGGCTGACCCTGCACCCGGCGTTCCGGATCGGCACGGTCGACCGCCGGCTGTTCGGCGGCTTCGTCGAACACCTGGGCCGGCACATCTACGACGGCATCCACGAGCCCGGCCACCCCAGCGCCGGCCCCGACGGATTCCGCCGCGACGTGATCGAGCTGGTCAAGGAGCTGGGCGTCACCACCATCCGGTACCCGGGCGGCAACTTCGTCTCCGGCTACCGCTGGGAGGACGGCGTCGGGCCGCTCGACGGCCGGCCGCGCCGGCTGGACCTGGCCTGGCACACCACCGAGACCAACCAGGTCGGCCTGCACGAGTTCCAGACCTGGCTGGACCTGGTCGGCAGCGAGCTGATGCTGGCCGTCAACCTCGGCACCCGCGGCGTCCCGGAGGCCACCGCCCTGGTCGAGTACGCGAACGTGCCCGCCGGCACCGCCCGCAGCGACCAGCGCCGGGCCAACGGCCGCGACGAGCCGTTCGGGGTGACCATGTGGTGCCTGGGCAACGAGATGGACGGCCCGTGGCAGCTCGGCCACCTCAGCGCCGACGACTACGGCAAGCTGGCGTCCCGCGCCGCCAAGGCGATGCGGATGGTCGACAACCGTCTCGAACTGGTGGTCTGCGGCTCGTCGAACCGGGACATGCCCACCTTCGGCACCTGGGAACGCACCGTCCTCGAACACACCTGGGACGACGTCGACTACATCTCCTGCCACGCCTACTACCAGGAGACCGACGGCGACCTGGCGAGCTTCCTGGCCTCCGGCGTCGACATGGAACGCTTCATCGCCTCGGTGGCCGCCACCATCGACCACGTCGCCACCGTCAAACGCTCGGACAAGAAGGTGAAGATCTCCTTCGACGAGTGGAACGTCTGGTACTTCACCCGCTGGAACGACGTCGAGGGCACCTTCCCGATCGACCACTGGCCGGTCGCGCCCCGGCAGCTGGAGGACGTCTACACCGTGGCCGACGCGGTCACCGTCGGCGGCCTGCTGATCACCCTGCTCAACCACGCCGACCGGGTCACCAGCGCGTCGCTGGCCCAGCTGGTCAACGTGATCGCCCCGATCATGACCGAACCGGGCGGCCCGGCGTGGCGGCAGACCACCTTCCACCCGTTCGCACTGACCGCGAAAGCCGCCCACGGCACCGCCCTGTCCGTCTCCCTGGACACCGGCGCCATCCCCACCGCCAGATACGGCGACGTGCCCACGGTGGCCGCCGCCGCCACCACCGACGGCACCGCCCTGCGGCTGTTCCTGCAGAACCGGGCCACCACCGAACCCACCACCGTCACCGTCGACCTGACCGGTTTCGGCACGTTCACCACGGCCACCGCGACCGGGATCTGGGACGAGGACCCGTACGCCGCCAACACCCTGGAAGACCCGGAACGCGTCGTCCCCCGCGCCAACGAGACGATCGAGCTCATCGACGGTGTCCTCACCATCGAACTGCCCCCGGTCTCCTGGACGGCCGTTACCATCCTCTGATCATGAGGACTGTCGCCTTCGAACTCGCCGTCCAGGACACCCACGGCGTGGCCGTCGCCGCCCGGCTCGGGGTGGACCGGATCGAGCTGTGTTCCGCGCTCGCACTCGGCGGGCTGACGCCCTCGATCGGCTTCGTCGAAGCGGCCGCCGGTGGCCCGCCGGTGCACGTGCTGGTGCGGCCCCGGCCCGGCGGATTCGACTACACACCCGCCGAGACCGATCTGATCGTCGCCGACGTGCGGCACGCGGTCGCGGCCGGGGCGAGCGGCGTGGTGATCGGCGGACTGCGCGGCGACAAGATCGACACCGGGCTGGTGGAACGGGCGGTGGACGCCGCGGGCGCCGCCGAGGTCACCTTCCACCGCGCGTTCGACATGGTCGCCGACCCGCTCACGGCTCTCGACGACCTGCACCGCCTGGGCGTGCACCGCGTCCTGACCTCGGCCGGCGCCGACGCCGTCGCGGACGCGCTGCCCGCCCTGACCGCCCTGGTCCGGGCAGCCGCCGGCCGCATCGAGATCATGGCCGGCGGCGGCGTCCAGCCGCCGATCATCCCCGCCCTGCTCCGGGCCGGTGTGGACGCGGTGCACGCCTCCGCCAAACACGCCGTCCCGGACACCCTTCCGGTCGCCCTGGGCACGGCGGCCCCGGCCGGCGCCCCCACCCGCGAGACCACCGACGAGCCCCGGGCCGCCCGCATCCTGACAGCCCTCCGAAACCCCGGGGCGTAGGACGTCGCACCGGGTCCCCGGCCCGTTCACGGATGCCAGCCGATCGCCTCGTCGACCCGGCTCAGCACGTCCTCCTCGCCGTCGATGCCGCGGAGCAGGTCGACCGCGGTGATCCGGACCTGGCCGACGATCATCGTGACCGGTGGCGGCGGCTCGCTCTCCAGCAGTTTCGCGGCGATCCGGACGGCTTCCAAGGCGTCCGCGTCGGCCTGCGCGGCGTGCCGCCCCGGGTCGTCGCGGCCGGTCAGGTCGGCGGCCAGGGCGTCACCGGCTGCCCGGACCGCGTTCGCCAGCGCCCGGATCGCCCGGCCCAGCTCCGGCGGAGTGCTGGTGTGCAGGCGGGTCAGGGTGGCCGCGTTGCGGGCCAGCACCCCCACGTTGGCGACCACCAGGTCCAGGTGGTGGGTGGTGGCCTCGACGTTGCGGACCTGTTCGAGCCGCCGTCGCCGGCGCAGGTGCAGCCGCAGAGTCTCCCCGGCCGCCAGCGCCGCCGCGTGCAGTCGCTCGGCACAGCCGTTCATCCGCTGGGCCCGGTCGAGGACGTCGTGGGCGGCCCGCTCGTCGCAGTTCTCCAGGGCGTCGCGCAGGGCGCCGAGCAGGTCGGCCAGGTCGGCGTACGTCTGCCGGGCCTCGGTGACCAGCGGCGCGAGCGGCCGGCGGGCGGCGGCGAGCTGGCTGACCGCGATGGCGACCGCGCCACCGATCAGCGCGTCGGCGAACCGGTACGGGATCAGGTTGCCCTGGGGCGCCGCCGCGACCACCAGGTAGAGCGCGGACAGCGCCGCCTGCACGACCAGCGTGCTGCTCGCCCCGGCGGCCAGCATCGGGGTGATGGTCAGCAGCAGGACCACGAACAGGGCGACCGCCCCGGTGCCGAGGGTCAGCACCACCAGTTCGGCCACCAGCACCCCGGCGGCCACCCCGAGCACGATCTCGGTGGTCTGCCGCAGCCGCCGGCCGCGGGTCTCGCCGAGGACGACGAGCGCGGCGGACGGGGCGAAGATCGGGTCCGGATGCCCGATCAGGTCGGCGGCGATCAGCCACGCGACGGTGGCCGCGGTGGCGGCCGCCAGCGCCCGGGGCGCGGCCTGGCGAAGCCGTCGGATCATCTGCACGGCCGATCGCCCTACCCGCGATCCCGATGATCCACTCGCGACCCGCGCATCCGGTGGGGGGACTCACTACCGGGTCCCCGGCGGCTCAGCCCGCGGTCTCCTTCTCCCGCAGCGCCTGCTCGACCGCCTCGCGGACGCGAGCGTCCTCGCGCTTCCTGCGGCCGGCACGCCGCCGGGCGATCAGGATCACCGCGACGATCAGCAGGAGCAGCAGGGCCAGGTAGGTCCACGGCAGGGCCGGCGTGTGTGCCGTGGCGGTGACCGGGTCCAGGGCTGTCGTCGAGCCGGACGCGTCCGTCAGCAGCGGGGTCACGGTGACCGTGCCGGTCAGCAGGACCGCCGGGGAGACGTCCGGGACCGGGACCGTCACCTGCCATGACTCGCCGGGCAGGAGTTCCGGTGGGGCGGCGATCGCGGCGGCGCCGGTGCGGAACCAGCCGAACGGGCCGCTGACCGTGACGGCCTGCCGGGCGGACTGGACGGCGTTACCGGTGTTGTGCAGGGTGTACGAGACGGTGGCCGCGGAGTCCCGGTAGTCGATGCCGAGGTTCTCGACGGCCAGAGCGGGGGCCAGCGCGCCGGCGACCCGGATCTTCATCTTGATGCCGAGCCGGCGTTCCACGTCGACCGGTGCGGTCCGGTCGGCGGCGGTCAGGGAGGTGACGATGCCGCCGACGTGGTCGCCGGGGGTGGCGTTGCCCGGGACGCTGATCCGGAACGGGATCTCGGCGATCCGGCCGGGAGGGACGGTCACGGTGCTCTGCTCCGGCCGTACCCAAGCGCCGATGTTCTTCGATTCGTCCGCCCCGGCGAGCAGATCGAGCCGCCCGGCGTCGGTGGTGTAGCCGTCGGCCGCGTAGACCGCCAGCGTCACCGGCTCGGCGCCCCGGTTGGCGACGACCATCGTGTCGGTGCTGGTCGCGCCGGGGCTGATGTCGTAGCTGAAGCTGGACCGTTGCGCGCCACCGGTGCGCACCGTCCAGGTGACCTCGCCGGGGGCGGCGTGCGCGGGGGCCGGCCCGGCGGTGATCGCCAGGGCGGTCAGCAGGACCGCGGCGGTGTGACGAAACATGCGTGACTCCTCGGGAGGGTGGGCGGGCGCCGGGGCACCCGCCCACCGGGGTGCGATCAGCTGCTCAGCGCGGTGATCGTCAGGGTGGTGCGGTAGTTGCCCTTCGCGGCCTCGCCCGGGATCCGCAGATCCAGGTCGGCGCCGAGCACGGCGGTGCCACGGGCGTGTCCCTGCTCCGCGTGGCCGAGGCCGCGGGAGATCGACAGGCCCTTGCCGCCGTCGTCGTAGCCGGAGGCCACGCGGGCGCCGGCGACCGCGCCGGCGCCTTCGGTCGCGAGGTACGGACCCCAGCCCAGGTACGAGCCGGAGAACCTCTTGTCGCCGTCGGTGAAGTCACCCGCGCTCGCCGAGAGTGACCACGGCGAGAGGGAGCGGCGGCTGTCCGACACCTTGATCGGGTTGATCTTTCCGGTGGCGGCGAAGTACTCGCCGCCGGTCTCCACCGCGGTGCCGAGGTCGACCAGGCCGTTGTGCCCGTCGATGGTCCACCCGAACTCGCCGGGGGCCGCCGTCGGCACGCTGACCTGAATCTGCTGGCCGTCACCGTGGTACGGGCGGACGGTCACCTTGTCGACGACCGACCCGACGGGCTGGCCGGCGGCCGCGGCGCTGCGGACGTTCTCCACGACCAGCTTGTCGTTGCGGACCTGAACCTTGACGTACGAGCGCTCGCGCTCCTGGTTCTGGACCGAGTTGTACCAGTAGTTCTCCGGCTTCAGCGGGTCCGGCCCGTTGGTGCCACCGGCGTCCGGCCTGGTGATGTCGTAGTACTTCGAACCGGAGGCCGAGTTCGAGGTCACGTACAGCACGCCGCCGGGCCCGGCGAACACCTCGGCCTGGCCGGGCTTCTCGTCCGGGTTCGCCTTCTGGCCGTTCTTGATCAGGTAGCTGCGGGTGTAGACGTGGTCGTGGCCCTGCAGCACCAGGTCGACGCCGAGGTCGGAGAAGGTCTTCGGGAAGTCGGCCCGCCGGACCTTGGCGTCACCGTCCTTGGCGTGCGCGGCGGCGGAGTAGATCGAGTGGTGGTAGACCAGGACGGTCCACTTCGCCTCGGCGCCGTGCCGGTTGATCACATCGGTGACGTACGCGACGTGGGCCGCGTCGCCGCCACCACCCTGCGAGGTGGCATAGGAGTTGCTGTTCAGGTCGATGAACAGGGTGTCCTTGTAGATGTACCAGTAGTTGCCGCCCGAGGTGTTGGACGACGGGTTGCCGTTGGAGTAGTAGGCGCCCGAACGGTCGGTGTTCGGGGTGTACAGGTGCTGCTCGTACGCCTTGCCGCCGACGTCGTGGTTGCCGATGGTGGCCACCCACGGGTACTGGCGCAGCCTGTCGGAGGCCAGGAAGGCGTTCCACTGCGCTTCGGTGTTGGCGGTCTCCACCTGGTCGCCGCCGGACACCAGCAGTTCGGCGTCCGGGTTGGCGGCCAGCGACACGTCCAGGGTGTCGGTCCAGCCGGCCTGGTCGCGGGCCACGTTGCCGGACGCCCCGATCTGCGGGTCGCCGTAGAACAGGAAGTCGTAGTCGCCCTCGAAGTCCTGCGTCTTGAACGTGTACGCCGGGGACCAGCCGTCCACCGAGCCCACCCGGTACGAGTACACGGTGTGCTCGGCGAGGCCGGTGATGGTGGCGTGCCGGTGGTAGCCGCCGCTGCTGGCGATGTTGGCCGAGCCGAGCGCGGCGAACGTCTGCGCGCCCGCCGGGAACTCGCCGGCGACCACCGCGGAGGCCGGGGCGAGCTGCACCGACTGGGTGGTGTCGGCCGACGAGTACCAGGTGACGATGCGCTGGGTCTCGTCGGCGCCGACGCCGAGGACGATGGCGCTCAGCGTGGCCGGGTCGGCGGCGTGGGCGGGTACACCCGTGCCACCGACGGCCACCGCCACCGCCAGGGCCACCACCCCGTTGCGGATGAGGTGCGTTCTCATCGGTTTCCGTTCCGTAGATTCGCTTCCCATTGGGAAAGTTCTGGAAGCGGAGATCAACCTGGTGCGGCCCGGTGAACCGGCCATGAACAAGATCAAGATCATTGATTGCGTACGCCGGAAGACCTCCGCCGTCGCCACAGCCACCATCCGAGGGCGGCCGGAATCAGCGGGATCAGCAGGTACCACAGCGCGGCCGGTGAGTGTCCGATGGAGAGCTCCGGGGCGGCCGCGTCCAGAGTGGCGGTGCCGGAGCGGCCGTCGATGTCGTACGTCACCAGGGTTCTCGTCTCCCGGACGTAGTCCTCGGACGCCGGGAAGAGCGCGCTGCGCAGGGCGTGGCCGGTGGTGCCGGGGCAGGTCCAGTCGAGGACCAGAGTGGTGTACGGAACGTTCTCCCTCGTGCCCATCCGGAACCCGCCGGCCCGCGCCGGCACACACGCCTCGCCACCGGCCGCCACCGTGAAACGCTCGGTCACATACCCGACCGCGGCCGCGGCGTGCGCGTCCAGCGCCGCCGCCTGCCCCACGGTGTCGTCCGCCTCGAACGCCGCGGTGCCCTCCCGGAACAGCCCGTCATCGGCGCGGAAATCCGCGGCCGAGACGACGAACAGGTCGTACTCCAGCTCCAGAGTGGTCCGGACGGTGCCGCCCCCATCGGTGGTGACACCGGCGTAGACGGTCGACGAGAAACCGTGGGCGGCGGCCGGGCTCGCGCCGATTCCGATCAGGACCGCGGCGGCGAGGGGAACGAGCAGGCGGTGGAGCGATGACATGCGAAGGCACGCTGCACCCCTCGGGTTAACAAGATCATGATGTCCGGCGAACCGCTGGCGACAACTCGGCGCCGCCCCTGGACATGCAGCGGATCCGGGGTAGGAAGGCAGTCGTGCACCACCTTCACCGGGCCGTCGTCCTGCTCGCCGCGACCGCCGTCCTCACCGCCTGCGCCAGCCCCGACGACTGGTCCCGGCCCCGTCCGGTACCGCCGCCGATCGGCGTCCTGGGCCCCGGCTTCACCGATCCGTCGGCACCACCCACCCCGGAGGCGGTCGTCACCCCGAGCCCCGGCTCCTGGTCGGCGGTCCGCCCACCCGCCGGCTACCGGGTGGTCCTGTTGACCACCCCCGCCGGCGCGGCCACGGCTCCCGCAGCCGGCGCGGCCACGGACACGGACGCGGCTCCCGCAGCCGGTGCGGATGCCGCCTCCGCGGATGACGCGGACGTCACCTCCGCGGATGACGCGGACGCCCCGACGGCGGCGCTGGCCGAGGCGGTGCGGGAGTGGGCGTCGGCCGAGGACGTCTCACTGAAGACGGTGACCGCGGACGTCACGAAGCCGGTCGACGCCATCGTCGACGCCATGGAGTTGCGCCCGGATCTGATCGTCAGCGCGGGTGATGCCCTGATCGAGCCTTTGGCCCTGGTCAGCCCCAGCCACCTGGATCAGCAGTTCCTGGTGATGGGCGCGCGGATCCCGGAACCGACCGTCAACGTGACAGCAGTCGACTGGACCGGAACCCCGTCGGCAGCGAGCCCGCAGTCGTTCACCCCCGACCGCTGCGCCGCCGCCATCCGGGCCGGCACGGCAGCAGTCCTGCACGACCTGACAGGCATAGTCCTCTGGCTGGCCCCATAACCACGTGCCACCTTCCGGTCCATTCCGAACCGCAACGCGGCACACAACCCGACACCCACACCCGCGTGCCACCTTCCGGCGCATTCCGGACCGCAACGCGGCACACAACCCGACACCCACACCGGCGTGCCACCTTTCGGTCCGATCCGAACCGCAACGCGGCACGCGACCCGACAACCACCACGGCGTG
>NZ_JBNZCE010000025.1:0-137416 GCF_050589265.1 Actinoplanes sp. G11-F43 | reverse complement strand
CACGTGGGTGGGGCCGTTGCCGGTGAGGGGCGCATTCGCCCGGCGGTCGCCGGGCGGTCCGGTGTGACCGCCCGGCTCGCGCGGACGACATCCAGCTACCCGATTTTGGTGGGGCCGACCGGCGTACCGGCGCGGGGTTGGGAATTGGGGCCGCCTACCGGCAGCCGGACGGAGGCCCGGGTCAGCCGCCCATCTTCTTGATGTCGGCGTCGCTCATCTCGATGACCTGGGCGGCGGGCGGCGCGGTGATCGCGGCCGGCTCACCGAACGCGGAGAACGCGGTGACCGCGTCGCCGGCGCCCTTGACCACCGTGCTCATGTCCATCGTCACCTTGGTCAGGTAGCCGTCGGCGACCTCGGCGACGAACGGCACCGCCGAGTACTTCGCCTTGGCCGCCTCGGGGACCAGCCCGATGGCCGGGGACTTGGTCAGGTCGAGGGTGCCCTTGAACTCGCCCGCGCCGGCCTCCTCGACGTCGGCGGTGGCGACGGTGAGCAGTTTGGCCGAGCCGGCCGGGTCGTTCTGGTCCAGGCTGAGGCTGCTGCCGGCCGGGCGGGTGCTGCCGTCGATGTGCAGCCACTTCTTGCCGTTGCCGGAGTACGACGCGGCGATCTTGCCGGTGGCCTTGAAGTAGAGGTCGTTGCCGACCCGGCGGGTGTCGATGCGGCCCGCGCTGCCGAAGTCGGAGGTCAGCTCGACCAGCTGGTTGGGCACGTCGATCTGCCCGGTCATGCTGATGGTGCCGCTGCTGTTCTTCACCTTCGCGGTGGTGGAGGTGGTCTTCTCGGCGGCGGCGATGAGCCGGCCCCGCGCGTCCTCCGGCTCGGCCGCGGTGGTGGCGGGAGCTGCGGCGCCGGTCGTCCCGGCGGCCGGGGTGGTGTCGTCGCCGCTGCCGCAGGCTCCGAGCGCGGTGACCGCCATCAGTGCCGCACCGGCGACTGCCAAACGTGCTGAATTCATCATCATCTCCCCCGGCCTGAACAACAGCGGCCCACCCTAGAGGATTCGCCGTCAATCGTGCCAATCGAATCGACGTGAGTTGATGTCACGTAACATCGATGTAATGCTGTCCTCGGGAGCGCTCCCATTCCCCTGAAAGCCGACCATTGGAGGACATGTCGTGCCCCCACACGCGTCCCGTCGCCGCCCCGTCCAGGCGCTGCTCGTGGCCCTGATCACGATGATCGCCCTGCTGCCCTGGACCGGCGCCGCCCAGGCACACGGCACCATCATCAACCCGGCGTCCCGCGCCTATCAGTGCTGGCAGACCTGGGGCAGCCAGCACACCAACCCGGCCATGCAGACCCAGGACCCGATGTGCTGGCAGGCGTTCCAGGCCAACCCGGACACCATGTGGAACTGGATGAGCGCCCTGCGCGACGGCCTCGGCGGCCAGTTCCAGGCCAAGACCCCCGACGGCCAGCTCTGCAGCAACGGCCTGACCCGCAACGACAGCCTGAACCGCCCCGGCGCCTGGAAGCGGACCAACCTGAGCAACAACTTCACGGTCCAGCTGTACGACCAGGCCAGTCACGGCGCCGACTACTTCCGGGTGTACGTCAGCAAGCAGGGCTTCAACCCGGCCACCCAGTCGCTCGGATGGGGGAACCTCGACTTCATCACCCAGACGGGCAGGTACGCGCCGGCCAACAACATCTCGTTCAATGTGAACACGTCCGGGTACACCGGCCATCACATCCTGTTCGTCATCTGGCAGGCCTCGCACCTCGACCAGGCCTACATGTGGTGCAGCGACGTGAACTTCGGCTGATGAACCGTTACGTGTGGGCCCTCGCGGTCCTGCTGTCCGTGTCGGCCGGCGTGTACGCGCTGTCCGGCACGGACGGTCCGCAGGACCTCCAGGGACAGATCATGACCCGGATCCGGACGACCCTCGAACAGTCCAGCCCCGAACAGCACCAGCACGCCGGCCACGCGGGCGGCGAACAGGACGCCCCGGTGATCTGCGGGGTCCGGGTCTACGGCTTCGAACCGGCGGAGGCGAAATCCCTGACCGACGTACGTACGGTGTACGCGTTCCACATGTGCGGCGTGGCCGAACCCGGCCGCCCGTGGGACGTGGCGGTGAAACTGGCCGGCCCGGTGATCCTGGACATGTCCACCGACCCGCCCGGCATCCAGGCGGTGGAGGCGACCGCCGAGATCCGCTACGTGGACCGCATCCGGCAGATGTTCCCTCCCCGCTACGCCGACCAGGCCATCAAGGAGGCCCTCTCCCCCGGCGAGATGACCGACCTGCGCACCCGCTACGACGCGGCCGCCGGCCTCTGACCGTCCCCTCAGCTCACCAGCCGCTCGACGAAGGCGGTGACGATCTCGTCGGTGGTGGCGTCGGCGTCGATGGAGGTGGTCAGCATGTCGAGGAGCAGGCCGTCCATCGCGTAGTGCAGCAGGGCGATCTCGAAGGCGCCGCCGGGCAGGCCGGTGGTGGCGTGGAAGGCGACGTCGGCGCGGTAGCCGTCGCGCAGTGTCCGGCCCAGGATCGCGGCCAGGCCGGGGCGGCGGGCCGACTCCAGGCGCAGTTCGATCAGTGCCCTGGTCAGGTCGGGCTCGCGGGTGGTCCGCTCGACGATGTAGCGCAGGTAGTCGGCGAACAGCTCCCGGCCCGGCGGCCGGGCGGCCAACTCGGCGAGGACCGTCTCGTCGGGCGCGAACCGTTCCATGATCCGTTCGGCCAGGGCGCCGAACAGGGTGTCCCGGGAGCGGAAGTAGTTCGACGCGGTCCCGGACGGGACGCCGGCCTCGGTGTCGACGGCCCGGTGGGTCAGGCCTCGGGCGCCCTGGGCGGCAAGCACCCGCAGGCCGGCGTCGGATAGTGCACGGCGGCGCTCGGGATTGCTGACCATGCGGAACAGGCTAGCACCAACCACGACGGCTGTTGTAGTTTGAACCACGACAGCCATAGTGGTTCAAGGGGGATCCGCATGCGAAAGCTCGTGTACTTCGTCGCCACCAGCCTCGACGGCTTCATCGCCGCACCCGACGGCTCGTGGGACTTCCTCCCGATCTCCGACGACGTGACCGCGTACATCAACGCGCGGTATCCGGAGACGGTGCCCACACACGTACGGGCGGCTCTCGGGTTCGATCCACCCGGTCAGCGGTTCGACACCGTTCTGATGGGGCGCAACACCTACGAGCCGGCGCTGAAGATCGGCGTGACCAGCCCGTACGCGCATCTGTCCCAGATCGTCTTCTCGCGCGGGCTGGGAGCGTCCCCGGATCCGGCGGTCCGGATCGTCGCCACGGACCCCCTGGAGTTCACCACCCGGCTCAAACAGGAGCCGGGTGGTGACATCTGGCTGGCCGGCGGCGGTGACCTGGCCGGACAGTTGCTGCCCGCGGTGGACGAGCTGGTGATCAAGCTGAACCCGGTGCTGACCGGGGACGGCATCCCACTGGCCCGGACCGGGTTCGAGCCGCACGGACTCGACCTGATCAGCGCCACCCCGTTGGAGAGCGGGGTGGTGGTGCTGCACTACCTCACTCGGCGCTCGACTTCGCCCACAGGTTGATGCCGGACTCGGTGGCGTACTTGTCGATCTCGGCCAGTTCGCCGTCGGTGAACGTGGTGTTCTCCAGCGCCGCCACGTTCGCCTCCAGCTGGGCGACGCTGCTGGCGCCCAGCACGGTGGAGGTCATCCGCGGGTCGCGCAGCGCCCAGGCGATCGCCAGCTGGGCCAGGCTCTGACCGCGGCGCTCGGCGATCGTGTTCAGCGCCCGGATCTTGTCCAGGTTCTCGGCGCTGAGCAGGTCGGTGCTGAGCGACTTGTCGGCGCCGGCCCGCGAGTCCTCCGGCACCCCCTTGAGGTAACGGTCGGTGAGCATGCCCTGGGCCAGCGGCGAGAACGCGATGCAGCCCGCGCCCTCCCGCTCCAGGGTGTCCAGCAGACCGTCCTCGATCCAGCGGTTCAGCATCGAGTAGGACGGCTGGTGGATCAGCAGCGGGGTGCCCAGGTCCCGCAGGATCGCGGCGGCCTCCGCGGTCTTCGCCGGGGAGTAGGAGGAGATGCCGACGTACAGCGCCTTGCCCGCCCGCACCGCCGCGTCCAGCGCGCCCATCGTCTCCTCGAGCGGTGTCTCCGGGTCGAACCGGTGGGAGTAGAAGACGTCGACGTAGTCCACGCCCATCCGCTTCAGCGACTGGTCGAGGGAGGCGGTCAGATACTTGCGGGAACCACCGATCCCGTACGGGCCGGGCCACATGTCATATCCGGCCTTGGTGGAGATGACCAGCTCGTCGCGTTTGCCGGCGAAGTCGGTGGCCAGGATCCGGCCGAAGTTCTCCTCCGCCGACCCGTACGGCGGCCCGTAGTTGTTGGCCAGGTCGAAGTGCGTGATGCCCAGCTCGAACGCCCGGCGCAGGATGTCGCGCTGGGTCTGGACCGGCTTGTCGTCGCCGAAGTTGTGCCACAGGCCGAGCGAGATCGCGGGAAGCTTGAGGCCACTGCGGCCGGTACGGCGGTATTCCATGCTGTTCCTCAGTTCAGGACCGCGAGGTCGTCCGCGGTCAGGGTCAGGGTGCCGGCGGCTGCCGAGTCGATGATCGTCTCCGGCCGGCTGGCGCCCGGGATCGGGATCGCGATCGGCGACTTGGCCAGGTGCCAGGCCAGGCAGACGCGCTGGGGGCTCACCCCGTAGCGACCGGCCACCTCGGCGAACGCGCCGCCCAGCGAACCGGCGGCACGGATGCCACCCAACGGCGACCAGGGCAGGAAGGCGATGTCCAGCTCGGTGCACAGCTCCAGCTCGGGCTCGGACGAGCGGAACGCCGGGGAGAACTGGTTCTGCACCGACACCAGGCGACCGCCCAGGATCTCCCGTGCCTGCCGGATCTGCTCCGGATTCGCGTTCGAGATGCCGGCGAAACGGATCTTGCCGGCGTCGAGCAGGTCCCGGACGGCGCCGATCGAATCCGCGTACGGCACGGTCGGGTCCGGCCGGTGATGCTGGTAGAGGCCGATCGCGTCCACTCCCAGGCGCTTCAGCGACGCCTCGCACGCCTGCTTGATGTAGTCCGGCGATCCGTCGACGGTCCAGCTCCCGTCACCCGGGCGCAGGTGCCCGCCCTTGGTGGCGACCAGCACACCCGAGGTGTCGCCGCCGTAGGACGCGAGCCCCCGGGCGATCAGCGTCTCGTTGTGCCCGACCTCGTCGGCCCCGATGTGGTACGCGTCAGCGGTGTCGATCAGGGTGATGCCCGCGTCCAGCGCGGCATGGATCGTACGGATGGAACGGTCCTCGTCCGGCCGGCCCTCGATCGACATCGGCATCCCGCCGAGCCCGATCGCGCTGACCCGCACGTCACCGATACGACGGTTCTGCATGGTTCCTCCTTCGCGCTTCGTCTACCACCCTGGTATCCCGCACTACCCACGTCCAACAGAAGAAAGCGCTCGGATTCAGCAGATAAAGTGCTGAATCGTGGAACTGCGGCACCTGGAGTACTTCGTAGCCGTCGCCGAGGAGCGGCACTTCACCCGCGCGGCCGAACGGATGCGGGTCGCCCAGTCCGGGCTGTCCGCCTCCATCCGTGCCCTGGAACGCGACCTGGACGCGGTGCTGTTCGTCCGGCACACCCGCCGCGTCGAACTGACCGACGCCGGCCGGGCCCTGCTCGCCGAGGCGCACCGCACGCTGGCCAGCGCCGCGGCCGCCCGCAACGCCGTCGCCGCCGTCCGGGGCCTGCTCCGTGGCAGCCTGGCCATCGGGGCCGAACAGTGCCTCGGCGTTATCGACATGGCACCGCTGGTCGCCGCGTTCCGCCGCGCCCACCCCGGTGTGGAGATCCGGCTCAGCTACGCCGGGTCCGGTCACCTGGTGGAACAGGTCCGGCTCGGCCGGATGCACGCCGCCTTCGTGGCGCTGCCCGGCACCGCGCCCGACGGGGTGCGCCTGCTCCCCGTCGCCGGCGAACACATGATGCTGCTCTGCCATCCCGCCCATGCTCTCGCCGACAGTTCCTCGGTGGCCGTCGGCACCCTGGCCGGGGAGGAGTTCGTCGACTTCAGCGCCGACTGGGGCGCCCGCCGGGTCAACGACCTGGCGTTCACCCGGGCCGGTGCGGACCGCCGGATCGCGGTCGAGGTCAACGACGTGCACACGCTTCTCGACTTCGTGCATCAGGGCCTCGGCATAGCGCTGGTCCCGGCCCCGGTCACCCGCAAGCCACACGCGAAAGGCCTGCACGCGGCCACCGTCGCCGGCCCGGTGCCGGACTGGCGGGTGGCGGTGGCACTCCCCGACGGCAGCCCACCCGGCCCCGCCACCGAGGCGCTGCTGAGGCTGGCCCTGCCCAAACCACCGGAAGGATTCCCATGATGAACCCCCTCGGACAGTACGGCGTCTGGGCGCCCTGGCAGATCTGGCCCCAGGACCCGAACGAGATCGCCGCCGCCGCGCAGGAAGTGGAGCGCCTCGGCTTCGGCACGGTGTGGATCGGCGGCAGCCCCACCGACGACCTGCAGCTGGCCGAGGCGGTACTCGCCGCCACCAGCACACTCGCCGTGGGCACCAGCATCGTCGACATCTGGACCGCCGACGGCGCCCGGCTGGCCGCCTCGCACGTCCGGATCAGCAACGGGTTCGCCGGCCGGTTCCACCTGGGCGTCGGCTCCGGTCACGCACCGACCGCCGAGTCCCGGGGTGAGGCCTACACCCGGCCGCTGACCCGCCTGCGCGAATTCCTCACCGGCCCGCTCGCCGAGATCCCCGCCACGGAGCTGATGATCGCCGCTCTGGGCCCACGCACCCTGTCGGCGGCGGCCGAACTGACCGCGGGCGCCCTGCCCTACCTGATGCCACCCGCGCACACCGCCGAGGCCCGCCGGATCATGGGCGCCGGCCCGCTGCTCGCGCCCGAGCAGAAGGTCATCCTCGGCACCGGCGCGGAGGCCGCGCGGCGGGGTGCCCGGCGCGCCCTGAGGCCCTACCTGTCGCTGCCGAACTACACCCGCCAGCTGGCCCGGTTCGGCCTGGACGAGTCCGACCTCGCCGGTGAGGGCAGCGACCGTTTCGCCGACTCGGCGGTGGTCTGGGGCGACGACACCAGGATCCGCACCGGCCTCGACGCCCATCTCCAGGCGGGCGCCGACCACGTCGCGATCCAGGTCCTCCTGGAGACCGGCAACCCCCGGCAGGTGCCCCTCGCCGAATGGCGCCGCCTGGCCGAAATCCTCGGTCTGCCCACCTGACCCGGCCCACCCCAACCGGCCCTCTTGGTCCGCCCGGCCCGTCCTATTCGCCTGTCCCGGCCGGGCGGGCCGGTCCGCCCTGCTTGTCTGTCCCGGCCGGGCGGGCTGGTCCGCCCTACTTACCTGTACCAGCCCGGCGCGCTGGCCCGCCCAACTTGACTGTCCCGGCCGGGCCGGACCCGGTCGACTCGCCCTGCTTCGGCGGGGCCGGCCCACCCACTGCCCGTCGCCGTGCCACACGCTGCGCTGGCGCATGTCAGTCATCGAGCACCTCCCCATGATCGGAATCTGCCGAGAGGTACTCATACGGCGCGATCGCCACGCCCTCACAGATGCCGCGGTCATCGTCGTCGGCCGCGCCCGGATCCAGATCCCTCGGCGACCGCGCGCCGGTGTCGAAGATCGTGAAACCGACCTCGAACCGGTAGCCGCTTCCATCCGCCTCATAGCGGTAGTCCTTGGCCGCCAGGTCGGCGACGACGTCCTCCATGAACCGCCAGGTCAGTTGCACACCATCGAAGAACGCCTCCTCACCGCCGTCGCCGCTGTAGGCGACCTGCACCACCTCGACCAGCTCGTCCTCGGTGTAATCCACCACCAGCGTCGGGCTCGTCTCATAGACGACACGACTGTCCCGCCCGGCGTGCACCGGCGCCCCGAGGCGGCTCTCCACCAGCTCACGGGGCTCGC
Organism: Actinoplanes sp. G11-F43; assembly: GCF_050589265.1. Classification (NCBI taxonomy): domain Bacteria; kingdom Bacillati; phylum Actinomycetota; class Actinomycetes; order Micromonosporales; family Micromonosporaceae; genus Actinoplanes; species Actinoplanes sp. G11-F43. The sequence continues at coordinate 129,511 of NZ_JBNZCE010000025.1, read as the reverse complement.
CCACCCGCACCGTCACTACGCCTTTGCCCGGCAGGATCTCCATGCCGCAATCCTGCCAAGGACCGGGGCGCCGAGAAATCGGACCGTGGTCCGATTTCGGGCCGGCCGCCGGCGGCTAACGTCCACCACGGACGCCCGGCACCTCGCCGAGGTCCAGGCCGAAGCCCTCGGCGGCCAGGCCGGTGAGGAATTCGACCGGGTCCAGCAGATCCTCGACATGAGCCACCCCAGGACGCAGATCAGGCAGGTGACGGATGACATGAGCAGCGAAGATCCCCGTGGCCCGGCTCTGCCGGCTGCCGGTGAAAGAGGCCCGGACCCCACCCGCCTCGACCGTGACGGCGAACCCGTCGCCGCCGAGGTGCAGACCGCCGAAGACCCGTTCGGTGAGCGGTCGCAGCATCGGCCGGTGCAGCGTCCGGGCGAGCCACGGCCGGTTGGCGATCCCCAGCATCAGGGTCGCCGCCCGCGAGTCCAGCGCCAGCCCGGTGCGGACGTCCGGCAGCCCGAGAGTGTGCTGGTCGGAGAAGGGGAATCGGTGCACGACCCGCCGGCCGTAGGGCGCGGGAAACTCCGCCTCCCACGAGCCGCGCTCCTGACCGAGCCCGTCGACGGTCCAGCCGACCGCGGCAGCGCCGTGTTTCTCACCCGAGCCGAGCAGGACCCCGATCCGGACCGGCTCGCCCGGCGCGCGGGAGCTGACGTGCCGGGCCAGCAGGTTGGTCACGCCGGGCGCGATCCCGACGCTGAGCACGGCGGTCGCGTCGGTGCCGGCCAGGCCCTCGATCCCGGCGAGCACCGAGGGCGTCGCGGAGACGTCGACGTAGTCGATGCCCCGGGCCAGGGCGGCACGGGCCACCTCGACGTTGCCGGGTTCGGCGCACATCAGCACCGAGTCGACGCCGTCGAGGGCGGCGTCGAGCTGGGCGGGATCGGTCAGATCGACACGGAGCGGGATGGCACCGGGGACCGGCCGCGCATTCTCCGGATGCCGTCCGCCGACGATCACGATGCGCTGCGCGGCCGGAGAGGCACCCGCCGCATCGAAGGCGACATCACGCCCGGCGTGGGAGGCACTGCGCCTACCGGCGAAGACCTCACCCACGTCGGGAGCAGTGCCGGCCTCGTCCCGGGGCGCACCACGACCGGCGGAGGCAACGCCACGCCCGGCCAAAGCAGTGCCACGCCCGGCCAAAGCAGCGCCACGCCCGGCGGAAGCACTGTCCTGCCCGGCGGAAGCACTGTCCTGCCCGGCGGAAGCACTGTCCTGCCCCGCGAAATCAGTGCCACGGTCGGCGGAGGTCTCGCCATACCCGGCGGGTGTTGCGCCACGGGCGGCCGGGGTTGCGCCACGGGTAGCCGGGGTTGCACCACGGGCGGCCGGGGTTGTGCCACGGGCGGCGGGAGCCGTGTCACGGGCGGCGGGAGCCGTGTCACGAGCAGCCCGGGTGGCGTCGCGCCCGAGCAGCGCTGCGGCGGCTTCGCGGCCTACCGCGCCGTAGCCGCCGAGGATCAATGTTTTTGTAGTCATGCTCTAAGAATGTTTTTGTAGTACCGCTATAGTCAAGAGCTGTGACCAGGACCTCCTCTCCGGAAGACGGCCGAACGTTGCGGGCCCGCGCCACCCGGGCGCGCATCACCGCGGCCGCCACCGCCACGTTCACCGCTAACGGATACGCCACGACCAGCATCAACACGATCGCCAAGGCGGCGGGGGTGAGCGAGCAGACGATCTACTACGCGTTCGGCAACAAGAAGACCGTGCTGGTGGCGGCCCTCGATCAGGCGATCGCCGGTGACGACGAGCCGATCCCCACTCTCGAACGCGCGTGGGTGCGGGACGCGCTCGCCGAGACCGACCCGTACCGGCAGCTCGAACGTCAGGTGGAGGGGACCGGCGAGGTATTGCGCCGGGCGGCCCGGCTGCTCGACATCATCCGCAACGCGGCGACCGAACCGGAGCTCGCGGAGGTCTGCGCGACGAGCATCCGCCACCACCGCGAGGTCCAATCCGTCTTCGCCAAGGCTTTAGAGGCGAAGACCCGATTGCGTACGCCCGTGGAAACCGCCGCCGACACCGCCGTCGCGCTCCTGTCCCCCGAGACGTACCTGCTGCTGGTGGACCATCTCGGCTGGAGCCACGACCGATGGCGCACCTGGGCAGCCGACTGCCTGGCCCGCGCCCTGCTCGACACGGCCGCCTGATCAACGGCGCTTTCGGCTGCGGCCGGTAGTCGTGGTGGTGTCAGCGGTTGGTGGCAGCAGCGGTGGCGTCAATACCGATGGCAACGCCGGCGACGGTCTCGACACCGGCGGCGGGTTGGTACCGGCGATGGCGTCAATGCCGGGTGACGGTGGTGGCGGGATGGCGTCGACGCCGGCGCAATGGCAGCGGCGGCGGCGATGCCGGTGGTGTCAGTGGCAGTGGCCCTGCCGTCCCAGGGTCTTCTCCGGGGTCACGCCGGGCCGGGTCCACTGGGGCACCGGGCGGCTGGCCGGGCCCCAGTCGGCGTCGCCGTCCACGTTCGAGCGCCAGTACCAGCACGTCTGCACCACGGATCCGCCCTCGGGCCCGCCCATCCGAGCCGGTTCCGGCCAGCCGCCGGGGTTGTCCTCCCAGGCTTCCCGGCGCCCGTACGGCGTGATGTCCAGCATCGCGAACGTCGGATTGAACGGCTCGTTGCCCCGCCCGGTGGTGGAGTAGGTGAGGAACGCCCGATCGCCGTCACGCACGAAACTGGTGAACGAGCCCATGCTGTCACCGACCGGCGCGTCCAGTCCACGAACCGAATACCACAGTTGCGTGTATCCCATGAACTCGGTGAAGGCGGCCACCTCGTCCCATCGCCCGGTGGTCAGCACGGCGAACGACACCCCACGGGCGTTGAGGTAGACGGCGTCCGGCACGTGCCAGGCCGCGTTGGTGCAGCCCTCGCACTGCCCCTGGTGGGGCGCTCCGTCGTACCACATGTGCTTGTAGACGACGAGTTCGTCGCGTCCCTGGAACAGTTCCAGGAAGGGCACCGCGCCGTCCGCTCCGACCACCTCGACCGCCGGATCGAACTCGACCATCGGCAGGCGCCTGCGAGCCGCGGCGATGGCATCGCCCTCCCTGGTGTGCGCCTTCTCCCGAGCCAGAAGCTCATCCCGGGCGGCCTGCCAGCCGGCGAGGTCGACGATGGGCGGGCGTCCCGGCAACGATGCGGTCATGCGTCCTCCTGAAGGTCGGCGATCGGGCTGCTCGGTGTCGTTCCGCGCTGTCCGGTCGAAGTCTCACAGCAAAGACCTGCCTCGCGCCCGGATCTCATCGCTGACCCCTCCACGGTCCGGCTCAGCACCCCCTGGCTGACGCCGGGAGGACGCCGGCCACTTCACGCGGCCCCGATGCCGGTGGGCGTGGGACCGGAGCCTGATCGCCAAGATCCTCGAAGTGGGCGAGGGCACGTCCGAGGTCGGCCGCGCCGGGCCGGAAGGGATGAGGGCTACTCGCTGCGCAGGTTGCCTGGTCGGGTCAGGCGCAGCAGGGAGGGCAGAGCCGCTGCCGTGGTGCCGAGCACCACCAGGAGCGCGACGCCTGAGGTGGTGCCGATGCCGAACCAGTCGATGCTGATCGGTGACTCGACAGCCTTCATCAGGGCCGCGGCCAGGGCGCTGCCCAGTGAGACGGCCAGGGTCATGCCGATCAGCACCGGGACCGCCGCCTGGACCAGCACCGAACCGGTCAAGGTACGCCGCCGGGTGCCGAAGGCGACCAGTACGGCCAGGACCCGGCGCCGCTCGCGGAGCTGCTCGGCGACGTTGACCAGCATGCTCGCGCCGATGAGGACCAGCAGGACCACCGTGCCGACCAGCAGCGCCTGCCGGGACGTACGCATGACCTCGGCGACACCGGCATTGCCCGGTTCGAAGATCAGTGCCTGCGGGTCGAGCCGGGCCGCGGTGTTGCGCATCTGCTCCAGCGCGTCGGGGCGCGAGGGGTCCAGCGTCATGGCGAAGTTGGACGACGCCTCCGGGATCTTCGTGCCGGTCAGGGCGGCCGGGGTGACCAGGAGCATCGGGCCGTACCCCATCACCGAGTCGGCGGGCGCACCCTCCTTGGTGGGTGCGGGCGGAGTCCAGGTCTCCCCGCTGTCCAGGGTGTAGCCGCCGGCCACCTCGGGCAGCGAGACGGCGAAGACATCGCCGTCGACGCAGGTGGACATGTCGGCGTAACGGTTGAGGGCGGCACACTCGCCGATGTGGATCTGGATCGAGGGATCGTCGCCGCGGGCGGCTCGTGCCGTCCGGACCGTCGTGGTCTCCAGGACGCCCGGGGTCCGGCTCAGGGCGGTCGTCCACGTCTTGTCCGGCACCTCGGCGGTGGGCGAGATCTCGAACTGGAAACGGCCGGTGGCCGCGGCACCCGGGCCGATCGAATTCTCGATGCCGGTGACCAGGCCCTGGAGCGCGATCACACCCGCCACCGAGACGGCGATGCCGGAGACGGCGCGGACCGCGGTGCCGCTGTCGAACTGGAGACGGCGGACCGCCAGCTCCCAGGCCAGGCTGCCGCCGCCCAGCTGGTGCACGGTCGCCTCGACCAGCCAGGGCAGCAGCAGGGCCAGGCCGATGAGCAGCAGGGCCACACCGCCGGCCGCCTGGAACTCGATGCCCCGGGTGGTGTTCTCCTCCAGGCCACCCAGGACCGGCCAGAGCAGGACCACGCCACCGGCCGGGAGGATCAGCCGCCACCACATCCGGCGGCGCACCGTGCTGCTGAGCCGGACCACACCGAGCGGCTGCACGACCACCCGGCGCATCGCCGAGAGGGTCACCAGCACGGCCACCGCGGGCACGGCCACCACGATCAGGGCGACCAGGGCGGGGACCGGGCGCATGTCGTACGGATAGAAGCTCAGCACGCCCGTCGCATAACGGTTGGCGGCCCATGCGATGCCGACGGCCAGCACCGCGCCGACGCCGAGCCCGAGGAGGGCCCCGGCCAGCGTCTCACCGGCCGCGATCCGACGGGTCATCGCGGCGTCCGAGCCGACCAGCCGCAGCGCGGCCAGTCGCCGGTCGCGGGCCTCGCCGCCGAAACGCACGGCACTGGCCATGAAGACCATCACCGGCATCAGCAGCACCACGATGCCGACCGCGGTGAGCAGGACGAACGCCGGGGACACACCACCCTCGCCGTCCGGGTCGGCAGCGGCGCCGAACCGGTCGATCCGGTGACCGGTCTCCTCGGTGAGGCTGTCGGTGCCGAGATAGAAGGCCAGATCCGCGGGGCCTCGCAGGCCCTTCTCGCCGATGGTCCCGACGACTGTCGCATCCCACCGCTGCGCGAGGACCGGGTTGTCCCGCATCAGGTCGGCCAGGGCGGGTGAGACGACCATCTCGCCCGGCCCCGGCAGTGTGGTCACACCGGGTGGGATCGGCGGATTGGCCCCCTCCGGTTGCAGCATCCGGCCGTGCACCGAGTCGCTGCCGAAGGTGGTGGTGGCGATGCCGAGGAGCAGGGTGTTGTCGCCTTTCGCCACCTCGACCTGCGAATTCTCGGTCCGTGACTTCGCGCGGGTGTCGGCCGCCGCCAGCGCGGACGGCAGGGTCGCGACCGACAGCAGCACCGCGACACCGAGGCCGACGCCGGCCGCGATCAGGGCCAGGCGGGTCCATCCGGAACGACCGCCGGCCACACTCATCCGCATGCCGAGGCCGAGCTCGAACAGCCAGCGCCTCATCGGGCGAACTCCTGCTCACGGACCCGGCCGTCACGGACCACGGCCTCCCGGTCGGAGTAGGCCGCCACCCGTGGCTCGTGAGTGACCAGCACGACCGCGGCTCCGGTCTCCTTGGCGGCCTGGATGAACAGCTTCATCACCAGCTCGCCGTTGAGCGAGTCGAGAGCGCCGGTCGGCTCGTCGGCGAAGACCACCCGGGGCTGGGCGACGAGTGCCCGGGCCACCGCGACCCGCTGGCCCTGACCGCCGGACGCCTGGCCGGGACGTTTCTTCGCCACGTCACCGACCTCGAGGCGGTCCAGCCACTCGGCGGCCTGGCGGTGCGCCTCGCGGCGGCTCGTCCCGGCCAGCCGCAGGGGCAACGCGACATTCTCCAGGCAGGTCAGCTCCGGCACCAGCTGCCCGAACTGGAAGACGAACCCGAACTCGCCACGGCGCAGCGCGCTGCGCTCGCTGTCGGACATGGCGGTCAGGTCGCGGCCGGCGTAACCGACCCGGCCGGCCTCCGGGGACAGGATGCCGGCCAGGCAGTGCAGCAGGGTCGACTTGCCGGAACCGGACGGGCCCATCAACGCCACCACCTCACCGGCACGTACGTGCAGAGAGGCACCGTCTAGGGCCTTGGTCTCGCCGAAGCTCAGGTGCAGATCCTCGGCGGTCAGCAGGGTCTGATCAGTCATCGGGGGTCTCCGTAGGTGGCGGCCAGGCGGTCCAGCCGGGCGGCGGTCAGCTCCAGCCAGCGCAGATCGGCTTCCAGATGGAACAGGGCGTGGTCACAGATCAGCTCGTCGGCGAGGTCGCCGGAGGTCTTGCGGCGGGTCAGCTCGCGCATCAGCCGCAGATGCTCGGCCCGCTGGGTGTCCAGCACCTCGGCGGCGTCGCGGCCGGTCATCAGGGCGAGCACCACCTTGGTGTACAGCGTGCTCTGCAGATAGGGCTCCGGTTTCTCCGGACGGCCGATCCACTCGGCGACGTCGGTGATCCCGGCGTCGGTGATCGCATACCGCTTGCGCTCCGGCCCGTCGCCCGGCTCGGACTCCACCTCGACGAGGCCGTTCTTCAACAGCCGGGCCATCGTCGAGTAGACCTGCCCGTAGTGCAGCGATCGGTCGCGCCCGAAGGCGTCGTCGTAGGAGCGCTTGAGGTCGTAACCGTGGCGTGGGCCGCTTTCGAGCAGGCCCAGCAGAGCGAAGCTGACTGACATGCCGACGACTATACACACGGTTTATAAACCGGATGCATACCCAGTTCAGGCGGGTATAGTGACCGCCACGAGCAGGCCACCGCCCGGACGGGCGACCAGGTCGAGGGTGCCTTTGTGGGCGCGGACGACGCTGTGCACGATGGCCAGCCCCAGGCCGACGGCGGCGTGCTCGCCGGTGCGGACACGCCCGTCTCCGCGCTGGAAGGGCTCCAGGAGCGTGGGCATCAACGAGGGCGGAAGGAGAGGTCCGGTGTTCTCGACACGCAGTTCGCCGGGCACGCCGGTGTGGACCGTCACGGTGCCACCGGTGGCCAGGTTGTGGACGATGGCGTTCTGGACCAGGTTGATCGCCATTCTCGCCAGCAGCTCCGCGGAGCCGTGGACCACGGTCTGGTCGCCGGTCACCGCGACGGTGACGCCCCGTCGCCCGGCCAGGGGCAGCAGCGTCTCGACGGCCTCCTCGGCGATCAGGGAGAGGTCGACCGGCGACCGGTCGAGCAGGTCGCCATCACCACGCAGGTCCCCACGACTGAGCAACAGCAGGGCCTCGGTCAGTTCGATGGCCCGGGTGTTGACCGTGTGCAGGCGCTCGACGAGGTCACGATCGATCCGGTCCGGATCCCTACGGGCCACGTCGAGCAGCGCCCGGGAGACCGCGAGCGGGGTGCGCAGCTCGTGGGAGGCGTTGGCGGCGAACCTCTCCTGCTCGCCGACGTGCGATTCGAGCCGGGCGAGCATGGTGTCGAAGGCGTCGGCCAGCTCACGAAACTCGTCCTCGCGCCCGGTCAGCCGGATGCGGTGGGCCAGTGATCCGGCCGCGGCCGTGCGGGTCGCCTCGGTGATCCGGGCCAGCGGGGCGAGCATCCGCCCGGCGAGGATCCAGCCACCCACCAGGCCGAAGACCAGGAGGAAACCGAGCACCGCGGCGGCTCGTGGAGCGAAGACCCGCAGGAGGTTGGAGCGGACCGGGAAGACACCGGTGTTCTCGGTGAAGGCGGGGTCGATGAGGAGGCGATCGGGGATGTAACTCAGCAGGAAGACCCACACGGCGGCGAGCAGGAGGACGCCAGCGACCAGGAGGAATCCGGCGTAGCTGAGGGTGAGCTTGAGGCGGACGCTCAACGGCCGGGCCCCTCGATGCGGTAACCGGCTCCGGCGACGGTGCCGATCACCCAGGGTTCACCGAGGCGTTTACGCAGGGCGGAGACGGTGATCCGGACCGCATTGGTCAGGGGGTCGGCGTTCTCGTCCCAGGCCCGTTCCAGCAGATCCTCGGCGCTGACCACTCCCCCATCGGCGGCGACCAGCACCTCCAGGACGGCGAACTGTTTGCGGGTGAGCGCGATGTAGCGGCCGTCGCGGTACACCTCACGACGGAAGGGGTCCAGGCGCAGGCCGGCGATCTCCCGCACCGGCGGGCGGGCGTGGGCGCGCCGGCGGTCGAGAGCGCGCAGGCGGAGGACGAGTTCCCGCAGGTCGAAAGGCTTGGTGAGGTAGTCGTCGGCACCGAGCCCGAAACCGGAGGCCTTGTCGTCGATGCGGTCGGCGGCGGTGAGCATCAGGATCGGGATGCCGCTACCGGAGGCGACGATGTGCCGGGCGATCTCGTCACCGGACGGGCCGGGGATGTCACGGTCGAGGACCGCGATGTCGTACGCGTTGACGTCGAGCATCTCCAAGGCTCGGTCTCCGTCACCGGCGATGTCCGCGGCGATCGCCTCCAGCCGCAGCCCGTCACGGACGGCCTCGGCCAGAAAGGGCTCGTCCTCCACGATCAGAACACGCATGCCTGGAACCCTATTCAGCCGATTCGGGGGGACGAGGAATCCGGCTGATCCGCACTAGGCGAGACCGGGGCGGGAACCAGCCGATCCATGACGGGCGAGACCGACGAGACAGGCGGGACAGGCGGGACAGGGACAGGAACCAGCCGGTCCATGACGGGCGAGACCGACGAGACAGGCGAGACAGACGAGACAGACGAGACGGGCGAGACGGGCGAGACAGGGACAGGAACCAGCCGATCCACGATGGGCGAGACCGACGAGACGGGCAAGACGGGTGAAGCCGGCGAGAAGGGCGAAGGGGGCGAGACGGGGGTGGGAGGCGAACTGGGTGTTGGGGTGTGCCACCAACGGCGGGATGCCAGGCCTGCCAGGAGGGCGCCTACCGCGTTGATCAGCACGTCGTCGATCGAGGAGACGCGGTCCAGTCGGAGTGCGTACTGGGCGGTCTCGACCAGGATCGAGCAGGTCGCTCCCAGTGCCAGCATGCGGAGAGGTGATGCCATCACCGCGAAACGGATCGGGGCGAAAAAGCCCAGCGCTGCGAAGATCAGCAGGTTGGCGATGATGCCGAACGGGCCCATGTCGATCAGGTCGGCCAGAGGGAACAGGCTCACCCGGCCGGGGACGGTTCCCGCCCCGGGGCCTGGTGACATGGTCAGCGCGATCATCGGAACCGTTCCGTAGATCATGCCGACTTCCGCGAGCGACTTCCGCCACGACTTCGACAGAGAGTCCGGAGAAACAGATGGCGAGGGGTGCGGGCGGGCGGAGTCGGGGGTGGATCGGCGGAGCAGAGACGGCCGGCGGAGCAGAGGCCGGTCAAACAGAGGTCGACGGAGCAAAGGCGGGCGGAGCAAAAGTCGGTCGAACAGAGGTCGACGGAGCAGCGGCCCGCCGAACAGAGGTCGACGGAGCAGGGGCCCGCCGAACAGAGGTCGACGGAGCAGGGGGCGGCCGGTCAGGGATCGGCGGAGCAGGGGGCGGCCGGGCAGGGATCGGCGGAGCAGGGGGCGGCCAGGCAGGGATCGGCGGAGGAGGGTCAGGAGGGTGGCTGCCAGGAGGGCTATCGGGGTGCCGGCCAAGGTCATGAAGACTATGCCGTTCTCGTTGGTCAGGCAGCGGGACCATTCGCCGGCCATGCACGCGGGGGCTGACATCAGGAGGGGGCGGCGTAGGGCGTACAGGATGGCTGTGATGGCGAGAAGAGCCAGGCTGCTGCGGACGATCCGGCGGGTCATCCGGTCATTGGACGGCAAGTGATGTTGCGGGGGCGTATGGAGAATCGCATACGGTGCGGCAACAGCCTGGGCTCTTCAGTGAGGTTCATGGATGAGAAATCGCTACGGCGGCGGACCCTGCTCTCGGCGGCCGGGGCCGCCCCGCTGGCCGCTGCCGCCACGGTCGTCGCCACCGCCGGAGCCGCCGACGCGGCCCGGAACAGCGCCCGGAACAGCGCCCGGAACAGTGCCGGGAACCGGACGGAGGACCCGGGAGCCGGCCGGGAAAGCGACCGGCTCGGAGGCACCGGGCCGGACCGGGAGAGGATCGCCGCATACGACCGGTATGTCAGGGAGCTGGCTGAGCAGGGACGGTTCTCCGGCGTGGTCATGCTGGCGCACCGTGGGCGGACCGTGCTGTCCCGGGCCTACGGGATGGCCGACGAGGAGCGGGGCGTGCGCAACTCCGAACAGACGCGGTTCACGCTGAGTTCGGCGGGCAAACCGTTCGGGACGATCGCCGTGCTGCAGCTCGCCCAGCAGGGCAGACTGCGGCTCGACAGCAGCGTGGGTGAGTTCCTGACCGGGTTCCCGCGGGAGATCGCCGAGCGGGTCACCCTCCACCACCTGCTGTCCGGGGCCTCGGGGACGGACGCCCCGCCCGAGGAGGTGCGGCGGATCACCCACAGCCGGCGGGAGGTGCACGACTTCTATGCCCGGCGCGCACGCCAGGCCCGGCTCACCGGCACGCCGGGACTACCCGGCGACACCCATCAGGAGGCGAACACCACGATCCCGGCGCTGATCGTGGAAGCCGTCTCCGGAATGTCCTACTGGGATTACGTGGAGAAGCACATCTTCCGCCGTGCCGGCATGACCCGTTCCGGATTCCTGACCCGGGAGCAGTGGCTCAGCGACCGGACCGTCGCACACCCGTACATGGAAATCGACGGCGGCCACCTGGACGCCCTGCACCACCTGGACCGGGGCAGCCCTCTCGGGCACGTCCGCGGCAAGAACCCGGGCCGGATCTTCATCGATCCGCCCGGCGACGGCGGTTTCGCCACCGGGCCGGATCTGATCCGGTTCGTGCGGGCGCTGCACGACGGCACCCTGCTGCAGCGGCCGTGGCGGGACGTGATGATGGGACCCCGAGTGCCGACCGGGCCGGCGTCGTTCGGCGCGTACGGCATCGGGGTGGAGATTTTCGCAGGTCAGTGGACCTATCAGCGGGCCGGCGGCAATCCGGGGGTGGGCGCGAACTGGACCGTCTTCCCGGAGTCGGGCTGGGTGGGGGTGATGCTCCTGAACCGGGACGGCGGCGACCTTCTGGGCATGCTGGCGCGGGAGACCGAGGCGATCACCGGCGTGGCGCCGGGCACCGGGTCAGGAGGGTGAGACCGGGGACGATGACATCGGGGACGGGCCGAAGACGGAAGGGTCAAGCCACAGAGGCGCTCAAACCGTCGAGCAACCGGTCCACCTCACCAACCGTGTTGTAGGCGGCGAGACCGATCCGCAACGACGGGTTCGGCAGCTGGAGCGCCTCGAACGGCTCGTGCGCGTAGAACGAGCCGGCCGGCGCCAGGACGTCCCGGGCGGCCAGGAACTTCTGGATGTCCCGGGCGTCCCGGCCGTCCAGGCTGACCAGCAGGGTGGGGGTACGGTCAGCGGCCACCGAGTGCACGGCGAAAGCCCCCAATCCAGACTCCACCCGCGCCCGCAGCATGCTCTCGTGGGCGTGCACGGCCTGGAATGACCGTTCGAGCCCGGCACGCCGGGAGGAAAACGAGGACGACGGAGAGGAGGACTGGGACGCGGGAGAGGACGCGGCGAGGAAGGAGACGGCCGCGGTCGCTCCGGCGAGTTGCTCGTACGGCAGGGTCCCGAACTCGAACCGCTCCGGCACCGCGTCCGACGACGGGATCAGCTTGTCCGGCCACAGCGACGCCAGCAGCGCCGGATCGGCGGCGAGCACCCCGCAGTGCGGGCCGAAGAACTTGTACGGCGAGCACACGAACAGGTCGGCCCCGAGCGCGGGAACGTCCACGAACCGGTGCGCGGCGTAGTGCACCCCGTCCACGTACAGCAGGGCCCCGGCCGCGTGGGCCAGGTCGGCGATCCGCCGGATCGGCGGTACGGTGCCGAGCACGTTGGAGGCGGCGGTGACCGCGACCAGGCGGGTCCGCTCGGAGAACGAGTCCGGCAGGATCAGTTCGGTGGTCGCCGGGTCGATCTCCAGCCAGCGCACGGTGACCCCGGCGGCGGTGGCGGCCTGGAGCCACGGGCGGATGTTGCTGTCGTGGTCGAGCCGGCTGACCACGATCTCGTCGCCGGGGCGCCAGGTCTTGGCCAGGTGCCGGGAGAAGTCGTAGGTGAGCTGGGTGGCGCTGCGCCCGTGCACGATGCCGTCGGCGGGGACACCGAGCAGGTCGGCGTACGCGGCCCGGAAGTCGGCGACCACCTGCCCGGCGCGCAGTTCGGTGGCGCTGACCGTGCCCCGGTTGGAGATCGGGCTGGTCATCGTGGCCATGATCGCCTCGGCGACCGGGCGGGGTGTCTGGGTGCCGCCGGGGCCGTCGAAGAAGGCCAGGCCGGAGTCGAGGGACGGGAAGTGGGCGCGGAAGGCGGTGACGTCGAAGCTCATCGCGCCCACCCTATGCTGGCCCGGCGCAGCACCCGGACGGGTGGACCGGGATGGTCGGTGGGTGGCTCCCCGTCCAGGGTGGCGAGGACCGCGCGGCCGAGGACCCGGCCGTGGTCGTGCACGTCGATGCTGAGGGCGGCGAGCGGCGGTTCGGCGAGTTCGCAGAGTGGCGAGTCGTCGTGCACGATCAGGCTGACCCGCCCGGGGACGTCGATGCCGGATCGGGAGGCGGCGACGGCCATCACGTCGTTGTCGAAGACGACCGCGGTGGGTGCCGGTGTGGTGCCGAGGAGTTCCCGGATGCCCCGGATCCCGGATTCGGCGCTGTAGTCGCCTTCGACGAGATGCACCCGGATGTCGTGGCGGGCGGCGGCGGCGAGCATGGCGGTGGTGCGGTCGGCGGTGTGCACGAGTCCGGCCGGTCCGGTGACCCGCCCGATCACCCGGTGCCCGAACTCGGCGAGCAGGTCGACGGCCACGGTCAGAGCCCCGGCGTCGTCGGTGACGACCCGGGAGAAACCCGGCGATTCGGTACGCCCGGCGAGCACCGCGGGCAAGCCGGCCTTCTCCAGAAGAGATGGCCGTGGATCGTCGTGGACCAGGTTCACCACCACCACGGCCCGGACCGTGTGGTCGGCCGCCCAGCGCCGGTAGGTGCCGAGCTCAGCCGAAGCGTCCGGCACCACCAGCAGCAGGACGGTGAGGCCGTGCGGGAGCAGCACCTCCTCCATGCCGGCGATCAGTTCCATGAAGAACGGTTCGACACCGACCTGGGCGGCGCCGGCGGTGAGCACCAGGCCGACGTGCATCAGATCGCGTTCGCCGAGCGCAGCACCTCGGGCGCCCCGAAGATCTCGGCGTCGACCGAGGCCGTGGTGGTGACCGTGAAGGTGTGGGTCTCCCCCGGCAGCAGGTCGATCAGCATGTCGTCGACGACGGCGTCCGGGGCGACCCGGTCGGCGAGCACCGCCACGTCCCGGGCGAACGACGCCGCGGTCACGGTCACGGCGTAACCACCCGGGGCGGCCACCGTGTGGGCCCGTACCGCGGCGGGGTCGTATTTGAGGTCTTTGTCCTCGGCGAACAGGTGCGTGGCGCGAAGCCCGGCAGCGTCGGCGACCAGCACCTCCGATTCCGGGGCGACCGCGGCGAGCAGCGCGGGGTCGACGTCGACCAGGGCCACCGAGCGGGGCGCGACCACGATGTCGGAGATCTCCGACGAGGCGAGCGCGGTGCCGTCGAACCGCAGCCGCCGGAACCGGACGCTCTCCCGCCACGGCCGGTCACTGTCGTTGATCACCGCGAGCAGCAGCCGGTCGCCGCGGCGGGTGAAACCCAGGGCGTTCGGCGCGTACGCCCGGCGCAGGGCGTACCAGGCCGGTTTGAGCCGCCCGGCCCCGTCGACCATCGCCCACGAGGTGACCGGCCAGCAGTCGTTGAGCTGCCAGATGATGCTGCCCATGGTGCGCGGCGCGTGCCCGCGCAGATGCCCGATCGCGTACGCGGTGGCCCGCGCCTGGTTCAGCTGGGTGGCCCAGTGCCAGTCACCGAAGTCGGTGGGCACCCGCATGTGGTGGGCCAGCCCGCGGTCGAGTTTGCCGTTGCCGTCCTCGGCCTTCTGGTGCAGCAGGAACGCCGCCGAGTCCTTGCGCAGGTCATCGGGGGCGAGCGCGGCGGTGAGGGTGGCCCAGGTGGGTGGCGCCTGCCAGCCGAACTCGGAGCAGAACCGGGGCACGAACCCGTCGTGGTGCGTGTAGTCCTGCCGGTTCCAGGCCTCCCACTCGTGCCGGGTGCCGTGCCGGTCGTCGTTGGGGTGCACCCCGGCGAACAGCGGGCTGGACGGGCTGCCCGGATGGTACGGCCGGGTCGGGTCGAGTTCGGACAGCAGCGCCGGGAAGTCCTCGTAGTAGTAGCGGGCACCCCAGGTGGCACCGTCCAGTTCGGCCTTCCAGCCCCAGTCCTCGTACCCCCAGATGTTCTCGTTCCCGCCGTTCCACAGGATCAGCGAGGGGTGCGGGGCGAGCCGGGTGACGTTCTCCCGGGCCTCGGCGAGGATCTCCGACCGGATCGGGTCGTCCTCGCTGTAGGCCGCGCAAGCCAGCGGGAAGTCCTGCCAGACCAGGATGCCGCGCTCGTCGCAGACGTCGTAGAAGTCGTCGGTCTCCCAGATGCCGCCGCCCCAGACCCGCAGCAGGTTGGCGTTCGCGGCGACGGCCCGGTCCACCGCCGCCTCCAGGCGGGCCCGGGTGATCCGGGTGAGCAGGTGGTCCTCGGGGATCCAGTTCAGGCCGAGCACGAAGATCTCCCGGCCGTTCACCGACAGGGTGAAGCGGCTGCCGTGCTCGTCGGCGCCCTCGTCCAGGCTGACGTCGCGGAACCCGACCCGGGTGCGGTGCTCGTCGAGGGTCTCGGCGCCGTCCCGCAGGATCACCGCCACGTCGGACAGCGGCTGGTCACCGTGGCCGGCCGGCCACCACAGCTCGGCGTCCGGGACGGCCAGCTCGATCGCGCCCTGGTCGACGCCGCCGGGCAGCTCGATGATCGCGCTGTGGGTGCCGACGGTCACCTCGACGGTGACCGGGGCCTCCGAGGCGCGCTCGATCTCGACGTGCACGGTGAGCCGGTCGCTGGTGGCCAGCGGCCGGACGCCGGCCAGGCGCGCGGTGTGCCAGCGCTCCAGGCGCACGCCCTTCCAGATGCCGGCCGTCTGCAGGTCGGGACCCCAATCCCAACCGAAGGAGCAGGCCATTTTGCGTACGGCGTTGAACGGGTGCGGGTACGGCCTGGGCCGCGCGCCCAGCTCCCGTTCGATCCGCTCGGCGTAGTCGAGTGCCGAGTCGAACCGCACACTCAGCGGGATCGGCCCGTCGTGCAGCAGGTGGCGCACGTCGAAGCGGTAGCCGCGATGCATGTTGCGGGTGCGGCCCAGCTCACCGCCGCCGAAGGTGACCGTGGCGACCGTGTCCAGGCCGTCGAGGACCAGGTCGACCCGTTCGCCGTCGACGGCCGGCCCGGCGGTCACCGTGGTGTCGTAGATCCAGGCGCTGCGGTGGAACCAGGCCAGCTCGGCCTCGTTCGTACCCAGAAAGGGGTCCGGGATCAGGCCGGCCGCGAGCAGATCGGTGTGCACCGTGCCGGGGACCGTCGCGGGCACCGGGGTGGCGGCGATCGCGGGCGGGACCGGACCACCGGCGGCCCGGACGGTCCAGCCGGTGTGCAGGTCGGTCTTCAGCATCGAGGGCACTCCTCAGGGTTGTCACCGCGCCGGGGTTCCCACATTCTTAAGCAACTGAACGAAGCCCGTCAACGCTGGTGGAGGCGTCCCGGAATGGCCGATACGGTGCATCTGGCCGGAGCCGCGCGCGGCCGGCCCGGCCGGGGGCGCCGCCCGGCCGCCCGGGAGAGCGTGCTGGACGCCATCCGGGCCGCCGGGCAGCTCAGCCGGGTGGAGCTCGCCGAGGTCACCGGGCTCACCGAGGCCGCCGTGTCGATGACCGTGCGCCGGCTGCTCGACGAGGGTGTGGTGGTGACGGACGGGCGCACCCCGACCGGCGGCAAGCCGCGCACCCTGCTGCGCCTGGACCCGGGGGCCCGCCTGGCCGTCGGCGTCCACCTGGACCGGGATCTGACCACGTTCGTGCTGACCGGCCAGACCGGCGGGGTGATCGCCCGGCTGGCCCGGCCCGCCCCCGGCGCCGGCGGCCTGCTCGCCGGCCTGGCCGGCGGGGTCACCGCGCTGCTGCGTGCCGCGGACGTGGACCGGGCCCGGTGCCTGGGCGTCGGGGTGGTCTGGCCGGGCGCCCGCGACGACGTCCCGCACCTGCGCGGCTGGGACGCCGCCGGGCTGGGCGCGCGGCTCGGCGAGGAGACCGGCTGGCCGGTGCTGGTGGAGAGCGACACCACGGCGGCGGCGGTCGGCGAGTACTGGGTGGCCCGGGTCGGCCCGGAGCGGGCGTTCGCGGCGCTGCACATGGGTGGTGACATCGGCGCCGGTGTCGTGGTCGACGGCCGGGCGCTGCGTGGCGGCGGGTTCGGTCACCTGTGTGTCCGGGTGGACGGGCCGGAGTGCTGGTGCGGCAGCCGCGGCTGCCTGGAGGTGGTGGCCGGGCCGCGGACCGTGGTGACCGCGGCCCTCGCCGACCCGGTGGCGGCCGCCGAGGCCGGGCTCGATCCGGCGGCGGCACGCGCGGTGGCCGCCGGCTTCGCCGCGGTGGCCCGGGCGGCGCGGGCCGGCGCGCCCCGGTGCTCGGCGCTGCTGGCGGAGTCCGCGCGGTACGTGGCGGCCGCCGCCGAGTCGGTGGTCAACCTCCTCGACATCGACCTGGTGGTGCTGACCGGGCCGGGGTTCGCGGCGGCGTCGTTCGTCTACGGCCCGGCGATCGTGGACCGGCTGCGGCCCGCCGACACCCGCACCTGGCATCGCGCGGTGACGGTCACCGTGTCGTCGGCGGCGGCCATCGCCCCGGCCACCGGCGCCGCCGCCCTGGTCCTGCAGTCACATCTGCGGCAACCGCGGTAACTCCGCCGAGCCCATCCGGTCCCCCGCCCGCCACGTGGGACATTTGTCATCGTCGGCGGTGGATCACCGGATCTGCCGGCCCGCCCACCGCGTTCGTAGCGTGACCGGCATGGATGACATCGCGATACGGCTCACCGGGATCGGGCGGCGTTTCGGTGCGGTGCGAGCCGTCGACGGACTCGATCTGAGCGTGCCCCGGGGCGGCGTCGTCGCTCTGCTCGGCCCGAACGGCGCGGGCAAGACCACCATGCTCTCGATCATTCTCGGGCTGCTCACCCCGGACACCGGCACATTGACCGTTTTCGGCCACAGCCCGTCGGCGGCGATCCGGGCCGGGCTGACCGGAGCCATGCCGCAGGACGCCGGGCTGGTGTCCGGCGCCACCGTCCGCGAGGTTCTCGAACTGGCCCGGGCACTGTCCCCGAAGCCCCTGCCGATGGACCGGATCCTGGCCGCCGCCGGGCTCGGCGACCTGCTGAAACGGCGGGTGGACCGGCTGTCCGGCGGCGAGGCGCAGCGGGTCCGGTTCGGGTTCGCCCTGGCCGGGGACCCGGAGCTGCTGGTCCTGGACGAGCCGACCACCGGCATGGACGTCACCGCCCGCGCCACCTTCTGGGACACCGTGCGGGAACTCGCCGCGGACCGCCGCACCGTCCTGTTCAGCACCCACCAGCTGCCCGAGGCCCAGCGGTACGCCGACCGGATCGTGCTGCTCGCTGCGGGCCGGGTGGTGGCCGACGACTCGCCCGAGCGGATCGTGGAGGCGTCCGGCTCCCTGGACGCCGCGTTCCAGAGCCTGACGACGAACACGGAGAATTGAGATGTACGCCTACCTACGGTTCGAATCCCGGCGCCTGATCCGTGACCCCCGCCTCCTGACATTCTCGGTCATCGGCCCGGTCGTCACCTACCTGATCCTCTCCGGCTGGGCCGGCGACGGGCACACCCCGGCCACCGTGATGATCGGGCTCGCCGGGTACGGGGCGGTGGCCGGCGTGCTGATGGTCGGCGCCGCGGTCTCCGGCGAACGCGCGTCCGGCTGGCTGCGGCAGCTACGGGTGACCCCGCTGCCACCCCGGCGGGTCATCGCGGTGAAAGCCCTGCTCGCCTCGGTGAACGCGCTGCCCCCGGTGCTCGCCGTCGGGCTGGCCGGCCGGCTCCAGCACGGTGTCGAACTCGGCGCCGGGCGGTGGGCCGCGCTTCTGACCCTGATGTGGGTGGGCACCGTCCCGTTCGCCCTGCTCGGGCTGGCCCTCGGGTACGGGCTGACCCCGCAGATCGCCCAGTCGGTCAACTTCCTCGTCTTCCTCAGCCTGTCGGTGCTCGGTGGACTGCTGGTGCCGGTGACGTACTTCCCGGAGACGCTGCGACGCCTGGCCGAGGTGATGCCGACGTACCGGTACGCCGAACTCGGCTGGCGATCGGCCGCCGGGCAGCCACCGGAACCGCGCGGCCTGCTGGTCCTCGCGGTGTGGACGGTCGTCTTCGGCGCCGTCGCGGCCCGGGCCTACCGGCGGTCGGCCGCTCGTGGCTGAGACCCGGGTACCGTGACGGCCGTGACGGGTGAACGGCGGCGGACTCTGTTCCTGCTCGCCGCGCACACCCTGTGGCTGTGGTTCCTGCTGCCGCCGGCACTGGCGGTGGCCCGCGGACAGGTCCGCTCGGTGCCGGTGGCCGCGATCGGCCTGGCCGTCTTCACCGTGCTCGCGTTCGCCTCGGCGGCCGTCACGGTGACCGATCCGGGCCCGCGCGTCGGCCCGGTGACGTACCGGGCCGGGCTGGGTCTGCTCGCGGCGCTCGGCACCGGGCTGGCCGCCTTCGCCGGTGACCCGCGGGACTGGCTGATCCTGCTGCTGTTCGTGGCCTCGGCCGGTGCCGCCGGACTGCCCGGCACCATCCCGGCGTTCCTCTGGGTCGGCGCCGGATCCGCGATGGTCGTGCTGATCGGGGCGCTGCACCGGCTGCCCGCCGGTGACGTCACCAGCACGGCGGTGATCACCCTGCTGGCCGGTTCGGTGACGGTGGCGTTCGCCCGGATCGCCCGGCTGGTCGGCGAACTGCGGCGCACCCAGCACGAACTCGCGCGGACCACGGTCGAACGGGAACGGCTGCGGTTCGCCCGCGACCTGCACGACCTGCTCGGCCACACCCTGTCGCTGGTGGTGGTGAAAGCCCAGGTGGTCCGCCGTCTCGCCCCGTCCGACCCGGAACGGGCCGCGGCCGAGGCAGCCGACATCGAACGGATCGGGCGGACCGCGCTCGCCGAAGTGCGCGAAGCCGTCACCGGATACCGGGAACGGGACTTCGCGACCGAACTGGAGAACACCCGCACCCTGCTGACCGACATCGGCATCGAGGTCACCGTCCGCAACGACGGCGGGGCCGACGTGGACGAGGTGTTCCGCTGGGTACTCCGCGAAGCCCTCACCAACGTGCTGCGGCACAGCCGGGCGACCCGCTGCGACATCGCCCTCGGCCCAGACGGCACCGACATGGTGCTCACCGTCCGCGACGACGGGCTCGGCGGCACCCCGGCGCCCGGCAACGGTCTGCGCGGCCTGACCGAACGCCTCGAACGCGCCGGTGGCACACTGCACGCGGGCCCGGCACCCGGCGGCGGGCTGCTGCTGACCGCACGCCTTCCGGACCCGCCAGGACGGGTGAGCCGATGATCCGGCTGCTGACCGCGCTCCCGCCGAGGCGGGAGGGCCGATGATCCGGCTGCTGCTCGCCGAGGACCAGGGCATGATGCGCGGCGCCCTCGCCCTGCTGCTGGACCTGGAACCGGACATCACCGTCGTCGCCCAGGCCGGAACCGCCGCCGAAGCCCTGGGCGCCGCCCTGCGCACCGCGCCGGACGTGGCCCTGCTGGACATCGAGCTGCCGGACGGCAACGGCCTGGACGTCGCGGCCACGCTACGGGACCGGCTGCCGGGCTGCCGGGTGCTGATCCTCACCACGTTCGGCCGGCCCGGCTATCTGCGCCGGGCGATGGAGGCCGGCGCGGCCGGATTCCTGGTCAAGGACGGCCCGGTCGAGAACCTGGTGACAGCCGTCCGGCGGGTACTGGCCGGCGACCGCGTCATCGACCCGGCACTCGCCGCCACCGCCCTGTCCACCGGACCCAACCCGCTCACCGACCGGGAACGCGACGTGCTCGCGACAGCCGTCGACGGCGCCACCGTCGCCGACATCGCCGCCCGGCTGCACCTGTCCCCGAGCACGGTCCGTAACTATCTGTCCGCTGCGATCGGCAAGACCGGCACCCGCAACCGGATCGAGGCCGCCCACCGCGCCCGGACCAACGGCTGGATCTAGTCGTTCTGACCACGGACGTTGGTAACGCGGCGGAGTTCCTGACATAGGTGAGGACCTCTGGGTGAGGTGGAGCTTGTCGAGAGTTCCGTTTCACCCGGGAGGTCCTCGATGCCTCACGCTAACGCCTCGCGGACCGAACGCGGCCGATTGAAGCCGGCCCGGTGCGTCGTCGATGATCGGCAGACCACCCGCCAACCGCGTTCCCGGCCTCTCCGGGCAGAACACCTAGTCCCGGTGCCGCCACGCCTCGGGATCAGCGTGCCGGCCGACGCGGGCGATGTCCGCCCGGAGCCGGTCGCTGTTCTCCGGCCACTGCCAGGAGGTGGTCCCGTCCGGGATTCGAGCCCACTGTCTGTCCAGATAGAGCCGGAAGTACTCGGCACGCGCGACCCGGTCCGCCAGCGCGGGGACGTCCTCGACAAGCCTTGCGTACTGTTCGTCGACGACCGGCGTATCGACGAGCACGGCGTCGATGTAGGCGAAATACGCCAACAGCACCCTCGTGGTGTACGACCCGACCGTGGTGATGCGGTAGTAGAGGCTCTGCACCTCCTGCGTGTACCGGGGTGTCGCGTCCAGCAACCGGTTGTCGAGAGCGAAGCCGAGAGCATCCGCGACCTGATCCGAGGTGAATCCCAGCTGCTGGCAGTAGCTGTGCAGGGCGTCGGCCCCCACGTATCCCTCCTGCCGCCCCCCGCTCGCCCAGCGCCTGGGCCTGGGCCTGGGCCAGCAGGATCGGGAGCAGAAAGTGTTCCCGGCCGTCGGGCCGGGTGATGCGTAGCAGGTTCGCGATCGGTGAGGATTCGGCGTCGTAGTAGGGGGAGTCCCCGAACATGAGCGCCCGCAGGAACTCGTGGACCGAGAAGACGTATCGGCCCCGCTCCCGGTGGTTCGCCAGGATCTTCGCCGTGTTGACGTGGCCGCTGCCGAGAAAGTCGACGACGAAGCGCAAGGCCAGGCGCATGTTGCCGCCGGCGATGTTGTCGATCAGCTCCAGCAGCTTCTCGTTGTTCTGGAAGTTCTCGGCCAGTACTTCAAGGAAGTCGATGAGGCTCTTGGAATCGACGGTGACACCGGCCGGGAACGATCCCAGCCGCCCGGTCTCCCGTAACTGGTGCAGAGCGAAATCCACTCGCCGCTGGAGCATGGTGTCGGTCCGTGGCGGTGCGATGGTGAACACCCGCGGCTGATATCCCGACAGGGCTCCCCGTCGGCTGGAAGCGTAGAACGTCTCCGGCCGCAGGGTGACGAAGACGGTGGCAGGCCAGTTCTGCGCGAGTTCGCTGGCGATGAGGAAGACCTGTTCCTGGTCCTCGTCGCTGCGCTGATCGATGTTGTCGAGGAAGACGACGATCTGGCGGCGACGATGGGAACTCAGGCGGTTGAGGCTGTTCGTCAGATGCTCGGCCCGGTCGTCCACCAGCCGCTGGAGGAATCGGAGTCGCTCCCGTTCGTAGGTGACCGGGTCGACGTCCTTCAACCGCCCGAGAATCCGCCGGTCCTGAAGCTTCAACTCGTCCCGGTAGACGTCCTCGACGAAATCCGCGTCCTCGATGTCGATGTCGTGGCGAAGCAGAAGCTGTTGTGCGGATTCCGTGATGACGAACCTGCGGAGATCACCGAGCGTCGTCGACGTACCGAAATCGATATAGATGGTGAAGGCGTTCGCGAAGAGCTCGGGTGCCTCGACCGAGACCAGGCGCTGGATGAAGGTGGTCTTGCCCGCGCCGACATCGCCGAGAAGCACTGGGCAACTCAGTCAGCCTTCGGATCGTTCGATGCGAGAAACCTGCCTTTGATCGTAGGGCTCGGGCGTCGCGGGGGACCAATCCGGCGGCGGGTGGGACACGGACGGGCGTACCGCGGCGAGGCGGCGGGCGGGGTCGGGGGACGCGGCGGCCAGGGTTTTCGTGTACGGGTGCCGCGGGTTCAGGATCACCTCGTCGGAGGGGCCCCGTTCGACGATGCGGCCCTCGTACATGACCATGATCTCGTCGGCGAAGTGGCGGGCGGTGGCCAGGTCGTGGGTGATGTAGAGGACGCCCAGGTCGTTCTCACGGCGCAGGCCGGCCAGCAGGGTGAGGATGCCCAGGCGGAGGGAGACGTCGAGCATCGAGACCGGTTCGTCGGCTATCAGGATGCCGGGGGACGGGGCCAGGGCGCGGGCGATCGCCACCCGCTGGCGCTGGCCGCCGGACAGTTCGTGGGGGCGGCGGGTGGCCAGGGCCGGGTCGAGCTGGACACGTTCGAGCAGGCGCGCCACCCGCAGAGACGTCTCAGCTACGGCTAGCCGAGGGTGGGCGGTCTTCAGCGGCCGGGCCAGGTGGTGCTCCACCGTGTGGTAGGGGTTGAGTGAGGCGAACGGGTCCTGGAAGACCATCTGCACGGTCCGCCGGTAACGCCTCAGGTCGCGCCGGCCGACCGGTGCCCCGTCGAGCAGGATCTCGCCGGCGGTGGGGCGTTCCAGGCGGAGCAGCATGGCGGCGACGGTGGACTTGCCGCTGCCGCTCTGGCCGACGAGTGCGACGGTCCGGCCCGCGGACAGGGTGAAGCTGACCCCGTCGACCGCCCGGATCCCGCCCCGGAACCGTTTGACCAGCCCGCGGGCCTCCAGCGTGGTCACGATCCGGCCCGCAGGAAGTCGCCGCGGGCGCCGGTCAGGCTGGGGAACGACGCGAGCAGCTGCCGGGTGTACGGATGCTGTGGATTCGTATACATCTCGACGGCACTGGACATCTCCACGATCGAGCCGTCGCGCATCACCGCGATCCGGTCGCTGATCTCCAGGAGCAGGGGCAGGTCGTGGGTGATGAACAGGACGGCGAAGCCCAGTTCGTCGCGCAGCCGGGTGATCTCCTGGAGGATCTCGCGCTGCACCACGACGTCGAGCGCGGTGGTCGGCTCATCCATGATCATGAGCTGGGGTTCCAGGGCCATCGCCATCGCGATCATCACCCGCTGCCGCATGCCACCGGACAGTTCGTGGGGGTGCGACCGTAGCCGGGCCCGGTCCACGCCGACGCGTTCGAGCAGGTCGCCGCAGCGCTGCCGGCGTTCCCGGCGGCTCATCCGGGGCCGGTGGGTGAGGAAGACGTCCTCCAGCTGTTCACCGATGGTGATGACCGGGTTGAGGGAGTTCATCGCGCCCTGGAAGACCATCGACACGCGGTCCCAGCGGGCGGCGCGCAGCTCCTCGGCGTGCAGTGAACCCCAGTCGACGTCGCCGGTGAGCACCCGCCCCGAGGTCACCGCGCCGGGCGGTTTCAGGAGACGGACGATGGCGTACGCCAGGGTGCTCTTGCCGCATCCGCTCTCCCCGGCCAGACCGAGGATCTCGCCGCGTGCCAGGGTGAGGTCGACGTTCCGGACCGCGTGCACGACCGGATCGACCAGGTAGTCCACGGTGAGGTTCCGCACCGTCAGTACCGGCCCGCTCACAGGGTCGCCTCCTCGGCCTCGCGCAGTTGTGCCCGGGTCATCCGCCAGCCGCGCCGGGCGGCCCGGGTCCGCTCCCGCAGCCGCGGGTCGACGATCTCGTCGATCGAGAAGTTGATCAGCGCGAGGGCGGCGCCGAACAGGGCGAGGAGCAGGCCCGGCGGTACGAACCACCACCACGCGCCGAGCCGTAGGGCCAGCCCGTTCTGCGCGTAGTAGAGCATGGTGCCCCAGGTGAACGAGCCGGTCGCGCCGAGTCCGAGGTAGGACAGCCCGGCCTCGCCGAGGATCGCGAAGATGACCGCGAACACCACCTGGGCGGCCAGCAGCGGGATCAGGTTGGGCAGGATCTCGACGAGCAGGATCCGCCAGTGCTTCTCCCCGGCCACCCGGCTGGCCTTGACGTAGTCCCGGTTGCGCAGACTGAGGGTGGAGCCGCGGAGCACCCGGGCGGAGCCGGCCCAGCTCGTGATGGCGAGCACGATCGAGACCAGGACCAGGCTGCGATCCGGCAGGTAGGTGGAGATCACGATCACCAGCGGCAGCCCGGGGATGACCAGCATGACGTTGGTGAACAGGGAGAACGCCTCGTCGGTCCAGCCGCCGGCGTAGGCGCCGACGATGCCGGCGAAGCCGGACAGCAGCAGGGTGAGGACGCCGACGATCGCGCCGACGATGAGGGACCCTCGGGTGGCGTACGCCAATTGGGCAAGAATGTCCTGTCCGGTCTGGGTGGTGCCGAACAGGTGCTCCGCGCTCGGGCCGGACAGCCCGATGTCGCCGACCCGCGCCGGGTCCTGCACGAGCAGCGGCCCGACCAGCCCGAACAGCACGATCGGCGCCCCGAGAGCGAGCCCGGCGACCAGTTTCGGCCTCATGAGGTGGCCCGGGTGCGCGGGTCGATCACCGAGTAGAGCAGGTCGACGAGCAGGTTCGCGCCGAGCACCGCGAGCGTGATGATCAGGAAGATGCCCTGCATCAGCGCGTAGTCGTTGCCGCCGACCGCCTGCAGCATCGCCGAGCCGATCCCCGGATAGGAGAAGACCGCCTCGGTGACGATCGATCCGGCGACCACGAAGCCCAGTGAGATCGCGAAACCGGACACCGACGGCAGGACGGCGTTGCGGGCCGCGTACCGCCGCATGATCCGTCCCGGGCGCAGCCCCTTCGCCTCGGCGGTGAGCATGTAGTCCTCGGAGAGGGTGGAGACCATCATGTTGCGCATGCCGAGCATCCAGCCGCCGATCGACGAGATGATGATGGTGAGTGCGGGCAGGGTGCCGTGGTAGAGGACCGAGCCGAGGAACGGCCCGTTCCAGCCGGGGGTCACCTGGTAGACGTCGTAACCGCCGTTGAGCGGGAAGAGCGGCCAGACGCTGCCGAGCAGGAAGAGCAGGATCAGGGCCAGCCAGAAGTACGGCACCGACTGGAACATGGTGGTGACCGGGATCAGGTTGTCCACCCACGAGCCCCGTTTCCAGCCGGCCAGGGTGCCCAGCCCGACACCGGTCAGGAAGCTGATGATCGTGGCCAGCCCGATCAGCCCGATCGTCCAGGGCAGCGTCTGCCCGATGATCGTGCTGACCGGGGCCGGGAAGAACACCACCGAGACGCCCAGGTCGCCGCGGGCCAGACCGGCCAGGTAGTCGCCGTACTGCGACCACAGCGGCCGGCTGGAGCCGGTGCCGAGCAGCGCCTCGACGGCCTGCCTGGTCTCCGCCGTCACCGGGCCTTTCTGACCGAGTCTGGACAGCATGATCTCGACCGGGTCACCGGGCATCATCCGCGGGATGGCGAAGTTGACGGTGACCGCCGCCCCGAGCGCGACCAGGTAGAACCCGAGCTTGCGGAGAAGGTGGTACACGCTATCGGACCGGTTCGATGGTGGCCAGGACGATGCCGTTGTCCCAGACCTTCCAGGAGGCGGGCAGCGCGTACTTGTTGTCGTTGGTGGGCCAGCCGGTGGCGCGGCTGGTGTTGAACTCGGTGAGCAGCGAGTTCACGTAGATCGGGATGTACGGCAGGTCGCGGGTGATCTCCTTCTGGATGATCGTGTACTGCTCCTTCTGCGCGGCCTCGTCGTCGGTGCCGGCCGCGATCTCGACCGCCCTGTCCACCACCGGGTTGCTGTAGCGGGAGTAGTTCCCGCTGGTGCCGGCCGACTCGCCGACCTTCGCCGTGGTGACCGTCGCGTATTTCGGCTGGTAGGTGTAGTACGGGTTGGAGCTGGCGCCGAGCCCGATCGAGTCCAGCGAGAGCTGGTACTTGCCCTGCACCTGGTTGTTGTTCCACTCGTTCCAGGACAGCTGGGTCGGCTTCAGCTCGATGCCGGCCTCCTTGAGCTGCTGGGCCATCGCGTCGTTGAGGGAGATGAAGTCACTCCAGCCGGTGACGGTCTGGATGGTCAACGACAATCTCTGACCCGATTTGGTACGGATACCGTCGGCGCCCTTGACCCAGCCGGCGTCGTCGAGGATCTGGTTCGCACGGGCGACGTCCGGAGTGCCGGGAACGGTCACCTGATTCGGGTCGGCGATCCATTTCCTGTCACGTTCCGGCAGCAGCAGTGTGGGTGAGGCGGTGGCCGCGAATCCGCCGCCGGCCAGTTTGTTGAGCTGGTCCCGGTTCAGGGCGTGATGGATCGCCTGGCGGACCGCGGTGTCGGTCTGCGGGCCGGTGCAGCCGAGGTCGGCGTTCGCGCAGGTGAAGATCGAGGCGGTCAGCACGGGCGTGTTGACGTACGACAGATCCTTGTGGTTCTGCAGCAGTTGCTCCAGGCCGGGCAGGAAGCTGCTCATCCAGTCGACCTGACCGGCGGTCAGTGCGGCGCTCGCGGCGTCGGCGGTCGCCAGCGAGATGTACCGGACGTTCTGGATCTTCGGCTTGCCGGCCTGCCAGTAGTTCGGGTTCTTCTCCAGCACGTAGCTCTGCGACGAGAACGTCTTCAGCTTGAACGGGCCGGTGCCGACCGGGTTCTGGTTGATCGTCTTCGCCGGGTCGCCGATCCCGCTCCAGATGTGCTCCGGGATGATCGGCGTGTAGCCGACGATGGACGCCTCGTCGGTGAACGACTTGTTCTTGAAGGTGAGCACGGCGGTCCTGTCGTCCTCGGCCACCGAACTCGTCAGGGTCAGGCCGGTGGCGTTGATCGCCTTGTTCTTCATGATCAGGTCGAAGGTGAACGCCACGTCCTTCGCCGAGAACGGCTGCCCGTCCGACCATTTCACGCCCTCGCGGGTGGTGATGGTCAGCTCGGTGCCGCCGGCGTTCCACACGGCCTCGGTGCCGAGCATCGGCTGCCGCTCCGCCTCGGTGGCCACGTTGTACCAGAAGAGGGCCTCGTAGAGCGGGCCCTGGGTGGGCTGGAGCTGGGTCGGGGAGAACGGGTTCCAGTTCTCCACGATGGTGCCGTTGGCACCGTTGAAGACGGTGATCGAGCTGTCCTTCGCGGCGCCGGGCCGGCCGGTGCCGGAGTCCGAGCAGCCGGCCGGGACGAGGGAGACGGCTGCCGCCGCGGCGGCGATGAGGCGGGCCCGTCGGTGGAGATGGGACATCGGGGATTCCCTCCGTCGGAGCAATCGACGGGCCATTATTAAGTGGCTTAAGTTTGCAAAGTCAAGAGCCACCGTCGCTGATCAACCGCTACTTATGATCGATCTCGGTCAATTGATGAGGGGGGTCACCGCGGCCACCACGTCGTCCGCGCAACCCCACGAGACACTCACCCCGGCGCCGCCGTGGCCGTAGTTGTGCACGATGTGCCGATCGCCGAGATCCTCGTGCTCGACCCGCACCGTCGGCCGCCACGGCCGGATCCCGGTCCGCTCACCGAGGATCTCGGCGCCCCGGACCGCGGGGAAGATCGCGGCACACCGCCCGACGATGGCCTCGGTGATCCGCGCGTCGGCCCGGAACTCCGCCGCACCCTTCTCGGCGCTGCCGCCGAGCAGCAGCACGTCGCCCTGCGGGAGCAGATAGGTCATCTCGCCCAGCTCCTCGGTGTACTCCGCGAAGAACTCACCCAGCCCCGGATTGCGGACAGCGACGAGCTGCCCACGGATCGGCTGCACCTCGGGATCGGGCACCAGCTCCCGCGCACCCACCCCGCTGCAGTTGACCACCAGGCCGGCCTCGGCGAACGCGTCACCCAGGCTTCGCAACCGCTCCCCGAGGATCAGCTCACCGCCGGCCGTGACCAGCCGGTCCTGCAGCCCGGCCAGGTAGGGCGGCATGTCGATGATCGGCGCGGTGTAACGCCAGCCGCTGGCGAACCCGGCGGGCAGCTCCTCCGGGCGGCAGTCCCGATAGCCGGGCAGGGTCTCGGTCCACGCCGGTGACCGGATCGGCTCCCGGCACGCCTCCACACCCTCGATCACCCGCACCCCGGGAAACCCGCTCCGGGACAGTTCATCGAAGACGGTGTACGACCGGGCGGCCCACCGCCCGACACAGGGATGATCGGCGTAGACCGGATCCCAGATCGCCCCGGCCGCGGCCGAACTGCTGCGCCCCGGCTCCACCTCGGCCCGGACCCGGACCCGCAGGCCGCTCTCGGCCAGCCGGACCGCCGTGGTCAGCCCGGAGACACCGGCGCCGACGACGAGCACTTGCGGGCGGGAGGTCACCCGTTCACGGTAACCCCGGTATTGCGCTCACCGGATCCCCGCGTTCGAATGATGACGTGCTCGTCATCGGTGAGGTCCACACCGGACTGCTGCGCGGCCACCACCAGGCGACCGCGTCACTCGTCGACCTGGTGGCCGGCGAGCCGGTGCGGAGCTTCGACCGGCCACGCGCCCATGTGCGCTCCCCCGACCGCCCGGTCGGCGTCGACTGCCCGCTCGGGGCGCCCACACCGGCCCGGCGGGTCCGGGGCATCGGCACCGTCCTGCAACGCGCCGCGATCACCGGCGGTCACGTCGTGCAGGGCACCGCCTGGGCGACCGTGGTCCCGGCCGGTGGCGGCACCCGGCAGCCGTGGCCGTACTACCTGGCCCGGCCCGGGGTGATCGAGGCGGTGGGCCGGGCCCGGCCCTCCGAGCTGGCCGCCGCACTGGCCGCCACCGAGCACGCCCCGGAGGCGCTCGACCTCGGCGCGATCGCCGGGCGGGCCTCCGACCTGGTGCAGGCCGCCGTCCCACCCGGCGACCGGTCCCGCGAACGGCTGCGCCTGCCCCGGACCCGGCTGCGGTTCGTGGTCGAGCGGGGCGAGACCACCGGCCCACCGGTCCTGACCGTGCACGGCGACCGGTCACGGATCCTGCGGGCCGCCCTGCCCGCCGGCACCGAGCCGCGCCTGCTGGCCGCCTTCGCCGAGGACCTGGCACTGCACGACTGGCTGCTCACCTCGGTGATCGGCATCGTGGACCGGGCCGCGATCGGCGCCCTGCCCCGCGACGAGTCACTGCGCCGCCTGCGCCCGGCCGTCGACCACCTGCTGCACCTGTGGCTGCCGGCCGGGCGCGGCGGCGAACTGGCCCGCCAGTTGTGGGAGACGCTGGACCGGCACGCCGCCCTGAGCCGCCAGTGGTCCCTGCTCCGCGACCGCATCCGGGACCAGTTCATCGTCGGCGCGGTAGCGGCCCTGTCCGCGATGCCCCGATGACACCATCGTGATCGGGCGTCCCACCGCTCAGACGAAGACGTAGCCGATCCGGCCGACGGTCTCGGCCGGCAGGTCGAAACGCTCGCCGCGCGCCCGGTCGCGCACCTGCCCGCCGGCCGCCGGGTCGATCGCCACGTTGCCGAGGATGGTGCGGACCGCCGTCTCGACCGGAAGGAAACGGCTGTCCACCACGGTGAACGTCCGGTACGCGTGGAACGGCGCCGCCGCCGGGTTGAGCTGGACGATCGGCGGCATCAGCTCCCACTCCACCGGCAGGCCGGCGGGCGTCCCGGGCACCGGCGCCGCGACCGGCTCGCCCAGGTGCCGCAGCAGGCCCAGACGCTGGAGCTGCCACACCGCGGCCAGGAACGGGCACGACCAGAGCCGGTCCTCGTCCGGGCCGCTCCACAACTCGACATCCAGAAAGATCGAATGATTCTGTACGGCGTTCTGCCGGGGAGGCTGCCACGGTCCTGGCACGGTCATCGCCCGCGCCGGCTCGGCCGGGGATCGCTGCCCGTTGGTGAGCCAGCCGGACACGGTGGCCGGCGGGCGCCCGTTGGCCCCCTCCACCGGTTCGTCCACCAGGTGATCCTGGACGATCCGGGCCAGATCCACCGCACCGGCCCGCGCACACCCCGACTCACGGGCCACGTAGTCGATCGTCAGCCCGCTGTCCGCGGCCGCCGCCACCAGCGCGGTCACCACGTCACGCGGCGTGGAGAACCGGGTGAAGTAGTCGTCGATCAAAAAGCAGGTGCTGATCCGCGGGCGGCCCCGGGGCAGAGCCTCCGCGGTCTGCCGGATCGCGGTCGCGGCCCACGGCGCCACCCGCCGGAACTGCTCGCGCAGCCGGCCGGAGCCCTCCATGAAGTCGTTCATGTAGAGGTGCCCGAGTTCCAGTGACAGGTGCGACAGGGCGACCGAGCGGGACACCACGGCCGGGGAACCGAGCTCGGCGGCCAGGTCGTCGGCGGCGGTCACAGGCCGATCCACGAATGCTCGTCGACGATCTTCTTGGACAGCTCCTCGAAGGCGGCGACCGTCCGCTCGTTGGCCGTCCGGCGCAGCCACACGTCGTCGTTGGTGATCAGCTGTTCCTGCCATTGCAACACCGGGTCGAGCGGCACCTCACCGATCATGTGCACCCGGCCGACACCCCGGCGGGTGGCCAGCTCCTGCAACCGGCGGTTGCACACGTCGAGCCAGGCCAGCTGCTCCGGCCGCAAGCCGGCCTGGTCGGGTGAGGACGGATCCAGCACGGCGGTACGGACGTACCGGATCGCGCCGGCCAGGGTGTCCCGGTCGTGGCCGAGGCGGGCGCCGGTCTCCAGGATGCCGAGCCGGCCGTGCACCAGCCCGCCCGCGGCGACGATGTGCTGACGGGTCCAGCGGTGGAAGACCAGCCACCGGGCCGGCACGTCCCGCAGCGCCGGATGGTTGGTGGCGGCCAGCACGATCTCCGTCGCGTACGACCGGCCGGCGCTCAGATCGACCAGGATCAGCTCGTACTCCTCGTCGAGCCGCTGGAACAGCCGAACGCACCGGTCCACCACACCGGGCGCCGAACTGAACTCACTGCCGCCCACGTCGCCGGGCACCAGCGTCAGCCGGCCGGTGCCGGGCGGCCGTCCGCGCAGCGCCTCCCGCTGCGACTCGGCCCAGACGTTGATCTGCGACGGGCCGGGCCCACCGTCGACCAGGTAGCCGTGCAGACCACCCCGGTCGACACCGGCCAGCGCCTCCGGCAGGTCGAAGATCGCGCCGGCGGTCGGCGATCCGAAGTCGAAGTCCACATAGCAGGAGTCGCTGCCCTGGAGCGCGTGCCGGTAGGCGATGTTGCCGCTGGTCACCGAGCGGCCGGTGCCGCCCTTGTCGGAGGTCGCGAAGATGATCATCTCAGGTGGCCCCGCTGTCGGCCTGGCGGGCCGCGGCCAGCCGGTCGAGCCTGCGCAGCACCTCCTCGGTCACCGCCACCGCCACCCCCGGCCGCTCCCGGCGCACCGCCCGGGCCCGGCGCAGCTCCGCGCCGATCCGGTCCAGTTCGACCCGCAGCGTGCCACCGTGCGCCGTGGTGCCGTTGAGCAGCTCCCGGTCGTACAGGTGATCGGCCTCGCTGAGCAGGTCGGCCGCGATCTGGGTGAGCAGGGCACTCCGCAGCGGCGGGCCATTGATCAGACCGGCCATCACGACCAGGCAGTCCACCACCCGTTTGGTGAAATACCAGGACACCTCGACGGGCGGGTCGGGCAGATATCGGTAGGCGCCCGCCGGTCGATCCCACAGCCCCTGGCCGGGCCCGGCCGACAGCACCCGGTCCAGCAGGTGTGCCCATATGCCGTCGGCGAGATCGAACATCCAGCTGCGCATGACGACGTCGTCGGCCATCCCGGCCAGCGTGAGCGATCGGCGCAGCAGAGTGGGCGCGACGTCGGCGACGGTCCACGCCAGCAGTGGGCCGCCGGCCTTCTCACTGCCCTCCAGAACGAAACGCAGGCCCGGATGGTGCACGGCGATCGCCGTCTCCGGCTCCGTCGAGCGGCGGGTGATCCGGCTACGGTTCCCGATCTCCTCCAGCACGTCGGCCACCCGGCGCAGTTCGGTGGTCGACACCCGCACGGCCTGCATGTTCTGGATGACCATGCCGCCGATCAGCAGGCCGAAGTAGTCGGACTCGACGCCGTCGGTGGTCCGCCACGGCAGGTCCTCCAGCGGCCACCTGCCGGTGCCGAAGGTCGCGACGGTCGCCCAGTACGACCGGGTCAGTTCGAACCGTACCTGCAGCGACTGGGCGAGACGGGCCTGTTCGGGGTCGAGCAGGCCGAGCAGACGGGTGCGCTCCGAGGAGAGCGCCTGGATCGCGTCCATCGCCACGGTGGTGAAGTAGAGGTACGGCGCGTTCAGCGCGACACCGGTGCGCTGCTCGCTGATGGCGGCCGTGGTCTCGATCCGGGGAGCCTCCTGGACCACCCCCCACGACCAGCCGCACTCGAAGAGGCGGTCGGGGTTGTCCAGCTCGCTGCCCTCGGCCGCGCCGGATCCGATGGTGATGTCGTCGCGGAGCCTGGCGTTGATCTCCCGCAGCGCCTCCCGCAGCTCGTCGACCACCTGATGGCGGGGACGGCGCTCCTGGTTGACCGTGCGCAGCAACTCCTGCCCGCAATCGCTGTCCACGGTGAACACGTTGACGGCGAAACTGCGTAGCAGGCCGGCCATGGCCGCTGACAGCCTGATGCTCGCCGCCTGCTCCAATGCGTCGACCTGGCTCTGCAGGGCCGGCCGGGTGACCACCTGGCGAAAGGTCCGGGCGAACCCGATGGTGGCCAGCATCAGAGTCACCGAGATCGAGAACGAGTCCACCACATCGAGAGCCCGCTGCTCCCGGGTGATCTCCCCGTCCTGATCGGCGTCGCGCACGAAGTACGAGTCCCCGGAGAACACCGGTGTGCCGCTGCTGTCGGTGTACCGCTCCAGGTAGCGCGCCAGGCCCTGCATCAGCCGCTGCGGGATCCGCAGGTTGTCGCCGACCTCGCGCAGCGCCTCCAGGACGTCGTCGGCGACCGAGTCGGGCCGGTTCAGGTGGAAGAGCGGGATCTCGGTGGCCGGCGACATCACGCACAGCAGTTGCTCGGCGTCGCTGATCGAGTTGCCGCCCTCGCGACCGCCGGGGAACCACTCGTCGCCGTCGAGTGACACCCGGGCCGTGGCACGCCAGATGTCGAGGATCTGTTGCCGTGGCTGGATCTGCATGGACTCGCCGTCACCTACCCGTCCGTGGGCCCGTGGGGTGTCGCTAACTCTTCCGGAATCCGGTGGTCACCATCATTCCTCCGTAGTCGGCACGCAGGTCGGGGGACTTCACCATCACAATGTTCAGGTTGCGGGCGACCGGCGCAAGAGCCCGCTTCACGTCGTCCGAGCCGACGCTCGCCCGATCCCGCAGCACCTCGAACGGCTTCTGGATCCGTTGATCGGAGTCGCGGTGCCGGGAGATCTCGTCCCAGAACCGCCACCAGGACGGACTCGGGTCGGTCAGCCGGCCCCGGAGCCACTGGCAGTTGCTGAACGCTCTTTCGAAGAGGATCACCCTGCCGGCGAAGGGCAGCGTCATCATCGCGGGATATCCGCCACGATCGTGATGATCTGGGCGTCGTCGGCCCGCAGATCGCGGTAGTCGTGGCGGAAACAGGCGTCCGAGTCGAAGGAATCCCCGTCCACATCGCTGTTGCTGACCAGTGGAACCGATTCGTTCACCGCTCGTCCCCGCCCGTGAGTGGCCGCCCCGTCGGCGTCGACGATAGGCCGACCGCACGGGTTCCGTCAGGGGACGGAACCCGTGCGGATGACGGCGGGTGGGCTCAGGCGAGGGCGAGGTCCGTACTCGGGAAGGGGTTGAATGTGGGGTTGACGTCCGGCTCGCCGGCTGCCCCGTCGCAGCGGCGGTCCGGGTTGAACAGCAGGTAGGTGCCGGACGAGCAGGCGAAGGCGATCTCCGCGTCGCCGCCGACCACGATGTTTCCGGACAGGTTGGCGCCGGACTGGATCAGGGCGTTGTCCTTCACCACCGCGTTGCCGCCGACCGTGCCGCCGTTGACCCAGCCGAGGCCCTCGATGCGGGCGTTTCCGGTCACCGTGCCGGCCATCACCGCGGCTTTCGGGCCGACGTACGCGGTCGCCGCCACGCTGGCGTTGCCGGCCACCCAGCCGCCGCCGTTGCTGTGCCAGCGGCCGCCGTTGGTCGGGTTGGGCTTGACGTGGCCGGGTTCGAAACCGGACGGGGTGGCGCCGGAGACCCGGAACTCGTACGGGAACCGGCGGGCCTTGGTGTAGCCGTCGAGGAACGCGTACTTCGGCACGGCGGTGGGGGTCGCGGTGGTGACCAGCCACACCTCGGTCTCGCCGGACTGCACCGGGAAGTCGATCTGGGCGTCGACGCCGGACTTCAGCGGCGAGTAGCGCGGGACGCCGTTGCGGACCGCGACCAGCCCGAACGTCCAGCCGGTGGCCCCGGTCTCGGCGTGCCCTTTGAGCCGTACCTTGACGGTGGACCCGGACGGCACCAGCTTGATCTTGTTGAATCCGTAGTCGGCGGGGGCGACCCTGGTGTTGATCCGGTAGTGGTTGAGGCTCTGGTTGACAGCCTCCACATTGCCGCCGTTGTACGCGTTGTTGAGGAACCCGGCGCCGTACACGTTGTTGATGAACGGCATCAACGTGGACCGGTTGCCGAAGTCGTAGGTGACCGTGCGGGTGGCGTACTCCCCCAGCCTGCGGTTGAGTTCGGCCTGGTCGATGCCGGCGATCCGGCGGTACACCTCGAGGGGGTGTTCGGTGTTGCGGGCCTCGTTCCAGATCCGGCTGAACATGTCGAGGCCGTCCCGGTCCTTGATGTACTGCATCAGCATCCAGTTGCCGTAGTGATGACGGCTGGAACTCCAGTACAGGTTCTCCGAGCGCAGCCACCGGGACAGGTCGCCGGCCGCGGTGGTGGGCAGCGCCTGCATTGCCATGAACTCGGCGCTGGTCTCCCAGAACGTGCCGGCCGAGGCGTGGGTGAAGCCGTACCCGCCGCGCCCGAGGAAGGTGTAGTTCTGGAAGACGTGCGCCAGCTCGTGGGCGAGGCCCCAGGAGCCGGGCAGGGCGGCGCCGGGCGCGATGTTGATGATCCCGACCCGGCCGTCGACCGAGCCGCCGGTGGCCCAGGCGTTGAGTTCGGTGCGGTTCCAGGTGTTGGTGACGATCACGATGATCTTGTGCTGGGCGAGCAGCCCGGTCTCCGGCGTGAACCGCATGGTGTTCACGTAGAAGCTGTACCGGTTCTCCAGCTGGCTGATGATGCTGTCCGGATCGAAGGTGTACGGCGCGGGCGCCGTCTTCGGGCTGGTACCCGACTTCTCACCCCACAGCAGGATGAAGTTGGTTGACTCCTGGGAGCGGCTGGCGGCCCACGGGACCTCACCGGTCTGGGTCCACCGGGCCGGGATGTAGACCGTCTTGGCGGCCGCCGAGGCGGGGGACATGGCCTGGGGGAACAGGGCCGTGCCGGCGAGCAGGACCAGAGCACAAGCGATGACGAACCAGGACTTGTGCCGCGAACGAATTCGGGGGATCGGCATGTATCGGACCATAGTCCACAGATGGGAACGCTCCCAAGAGTCCGGAGCGGAAAAGTGTCGGAGGGTCCTGCTAGCTTCTGCGCACTGCACGCGGCCGAAGGAGTCCCGGTGACCATCAACCACTACCTGTCCACGTTCGC
This sequence comes from Actinoplanes sp. G11-F43, assembly GCF_050589265.1. Lineage (NCBI taxonomy): Bacteria > Bacillati > Actinomycetota > Actinomycetes > Micromonosporales > Micromonosporaceae > Actinoplanes > Actinoplanes sp. G11-F43. The sequence goes on along the minus strand of NZ_JBNZCE010000025.1, from coordinate 93,800 downwards.
CGGGCTGCCGGTGACGGCCTGGCACGACGAGGCCACCGCCGACCCGGCCGGCGTGGCGTGGCGCCTGGAGGTGGAGTTCGAGGAGGACGGCGACTTCGCGCCCGCCTTCGAGCGGCTGCTGGAGTTTTGCGGGCCGGCCGGCCCGACCGCCCTGGTCATCGGCGAGTGGGGGTCGGCGTACGACCAGAGGTTCCCCTTCGACCTGCTGATCAGCAACGCCGGGCGGCTCAGCGGGCTGCGGTCGCTGTTCATCGGGGAGATGACCGTCGAGCAGTGTGAGATCTCCTGGATCATCCAGGGTGACTACGCGCCCCTGCTCGCCGCGTTCCCCCAGCTGGAGCGGCTGTGGATCCGCGGCGCCCAGAACCTCGCGGTCGGCCCGGTCAGCCACGGGGCCCTGCGGGAGCTGGTGATCCAGTCCGGCGGCCTGCCCGCCTCGGTGCTGCGGGGCCTGCTCGACTCCGACCTGCCGCACCTCGACCGTCTGGAGCTGTGGCTGGGGGTGGCCAACTACGGCGGCGACATCACCGTCGACGACCTGGCCCCGATCCTGTCCGGCCGGGCCTTCCCCGCCCTCACCCACCTGGGCCTGTGCAACGCCGAGATCGCCGAGCAGATCGCCGCGGCGGTCGCGGCGGCGCCGGTGGTGGCCCGGCTGACCGGGCTGGACCTGTCCAAGGGTGTGCTCGGTGACGAGGGCGCGGCGGCGCTGCTGGCCGGGCAGCCGCTGACCCACCTGGAGTCGCTGGACCTGAGCCACCACTTCATGACCAAGGAGATGGCGCAGCGGGTGGTCGACGAGCTGCCGGGTGTCGCCGTCGACGTCTCCGACCCGCAGGACGAGACCCGCTGGGGCCGTTACACCGTGGTGGCTGAGTAACGATGCGCCTGGCCGTCGTCGGCAACCCGGAGAACCGCCGGGTCGCCCTGTTCCGCGCCGCCGTCGAGCGGGCCGGGCAGCCCGAGCCGGAGGTCTTCGCCTGGCGGGAGGTGCTGACCGCCGGGCGGGTCCCGGGGCCGGGCACCCTGGTCCGGATCGACTCCCCGGGTGAGGACGCCGAGGTCGACCGCCTGCTGCGGGAGCTGGGCGGCGGCCGGCCCGCGGCGGTCGCCGAGCACGGGCGGATCATCGGAGGGGCGGACTGGTTCGCCGGCCTGCGGGCGGCCCTGGCGCGGATCGAGGCGGGCGGCGGCACCCTGCTCAGCCGGCCCGCCGACATCCTCACCATGACCGACAAGCCCCGCTGTCACGCGCTGCTGGCGGCGGCCGGCATCCCGGTTCCCGACGCGCTCGGCCCGGTCGACGGCTGGGCCGCGCTGCGCGCCTCCGGCTGGAAACGGGTGTTCGTCAAACCGTCGCACGGCTCGTCGGCGTCCGGCGTGCTGGCGGTGGCGATGGCCGGGCCGCGGGTCACCGCTGTCACCTCGGTCGAGGTCAGCGGTGGGTCGCTCTACAACAACCTGGGGGTTCGCCGCTATCACGACGAGCAGACCATCGCGTCGATCGTCGACCGGCTGGCCCCGGACGGGCTGCACGTGGAGAAGTGGTACCCGAAAGCGTCACTCGGCGACCGGGTGCTCGACCTGCGGGTGGTGGTGATCGCCGGCCGGGCCCGGCACGTGGTGGTGCGCACCAGCCGGTCCCCGATGACGAACCTGCATCTCGGCAACGCCCGCGGCGACGTGTCCGCGGTGCGCTCGGCGGCAGGGGAGCGGGAGTGGGCGGCGGCGATGGCGACCTGCGAGCGGGTGGCCGGCTGCTTCCCCGGCACCCTCCAGGTCGGGGTGGACCTGATGTTCCGGGCCGGGTGGCGGGGGCACGCGGTGGCCGAGGTGAACGCGTTCGGCGACCTGCTGCCCGGGGTGCTGGCGGACGGGCAGGACACGTACGACGCGCAGGTGGCGGCATGCGCGATCTGATCGGCACCCACGACCTGCTGTTCGTCACCCTGGACACGCTGCGGTACGACGCCGCCGTCGCCGCGCGGACCCCGGCACTGGCGTCGGTGCTGCCCGGCGGGGTCTGGGAGCGGCGGCACACCCCGGCCTCGTTCACGTACGCGGCGCATCATGCCTTCTTCGCCGGTTTCCTGCCGACCCCGGTGACGCCGGGACCACACGAGCGGCTGTTCGCGGCCCGGTTCGGCGGCAGCGCGAGCAGCGGGCCGTCGACCTGGGTCTTCGACCATCCGGACCTGCCGACCGCGCTGGCCGCCGAGGGTTACCACACCCTCTGCCTGGGCGGGGTCGGGTTCTTCAACCCGGCCGCGCCGCTCGGCCGGGTGCTGCCGGGGCTGTTCGCCGAGGCGCACTGGGAGCCGGCGTTCGGGGTGACCGAGCCGGACTGTGTGGGCGCCCAGCTCGACCGGCTGGAGACGGTGATCACCGGTCTGCCGGCCGGCCGGCCGCTCTTCACCTTCCTCAACATCGCCGCCCTGCATCAGCCCAACCGTCACTACGTGCCCGGCGCCGCGGTGGACTCACCGTCCACCCACACCGCCGCCCTGGAGTATGTGGACGGCCGGCTGGGACGGCTCTTCGACCTGGTCAGCGGCCGTGGACGGCCCTGCCTGGTGATCATCTGCTCGGACCACGGGACGCTCTACGGCGAGGACGGCCACACCGGCCACCGGGTCGCCCACGAGGCCGTGTGGACCGTGCCCTACGCCCACTTCCTCCTGGACGCCACGTGACCCTCGACGACTCCCCCTACCAGGGCTATCTGTACGCGTACCCGCACAAGACCGCCTATCGCCGCCTCGATCCCCGGCCCACCCTCACCGACGTGTGGGCCGAGGAGAAACAGGACTCCCTCTTCGGGTACGTGCATCTGCCGTTCTGTGAGATGCGGTGCGGATTCTGCAACCTCTTCACCCGGGCGAACCCGCCGGAGGAGCAGGTCACGGCGTACCTGCGGCAGTTGCGGCGGCAGGCCGGCGCGGTCCGGGACAGCCTCTCCCCCGGCGCGGTCTTCTCCCGCCTCGCCGTCGGCGGCGGCACCCCCACCTATCTGACCGCCCCGGAGCTGGAGGAACTCTTCGCGATCATGCGGGACGGGTTCGGCGCCGGGCCGGTGCCGCTGTCGGTGGAGACGTCACCGGCCACCGCCACCCCGGACCGGCTGGCCGTGCTCGCCGCACACGGCACCACCCGGATCAGCATGGGCGTGCAGAGCTTCCTGGACGCCGAGGCGCACGCCGCCGGCCGGCCCCAGCGGCTGGCCGAGGTGCTCGGCGCGCTGACCGCGATCCGGGACGCGCGCCTCCCGGTGCTCAACATCGACCTGATCTACGGCATCGACGGCCAGACCCCGCAGACGTGGCAGCACTCCCTGGACGAGGCGCTGCGCTGGCAGCCCGAAGAGCTCTACCTCTATCCGCTGTACGTTCGCCCGCTCACCGGGCTCGGCCGGCGCGCCCACGCCCGCGCCGACTGGGACCGGCAGCGTCAGGAGCTGTACCAGCAGGCCGTCGACGTGCTCACCGGCGCCGGCTACGTGCGGCACTCGATGCGGCAGTTCCGGCGGGCCGGCGCCCCGGAACCGGACGGGCCCGACTACTGCTGCCAGGACGACGGCATGGTGGGGCTGGGGTGTGGGGCCCGGTCGTACACCACGTCGCTGCACTATTCGTTCGACTACGCGGTGGCGGTGTCCGAGGTGCGTGCGGTCATCGACGACTACCTGTCCCGGCCGGCGGCGGATTTCGCGTACGCGGAAATCGGGTTTGCTCTCGACCAGGTCGAACAACGACGGCGCTGGCTGCTGAAATCGCTGCTGCGGGCCGACGGGGTGGACGCGGCCGCCTACCGGCAGCGGTTCGGCAGCCCACACACCGACGACTTCCCGCAGCTCGGCGAACTGGTCGACCGGGGCTGGCTGGACACCGGGCGGACCACACTCACCCCGGCCGGGCTGGCCCGGTCCGACGCCATCGGGCCGTGGCTGGTGTCCGGGCCGGTGCGGGCGGCGATGACGGCGTACGAGGCCCGATGAGCCTCTACGTGCTGTACCGGGGGCCGCTGGCCAGCTGCAACTACGACTGCCCGTACTGCCCGTTCGCCAAGCGGGTCGACCCGCCGGAGCTGCTGCGCGCCGACCGGGCCGACCTGGAACGGTTCGCCGGCTGGGTCACCGACACCACCGACCGCCGGCTGTCCATCCTGTTCACGCCGTGGGGTGAGGGGCTGACCCGCTCCTGGTACCGCGACACCATCGTCCGTCTCTCCCACCTGCCACACGTCGACCGGGTGGCGATCCAGACCAACCTGGCGGTCCGCACCGGCTGGCTGGCCGGGGCGGACCGGCGGGTGGCGGCACTGTGGACCACCTACCACCCGGGCCAGGTGACCCGGGAGCGGTTCCTGTCCCGCTGCCGTGAGCTGGACGCGCTCGGCATCCGCTACTCGGTGGGGGTGGTCGGCCTGCCCGGGCATCACGCCGAGGCGGTCGCGCTGCGCGCGGCCCTGGACCCGGGGGTCTATCTGTGGATCAACGCGGCCGAGGGGCACGTCTACACGTCGGCGGAGGAGGCGATGTGGACGGCCCTGGACCCGCGTTTCGGTGACAGCGTCCGCCCGCACGTCTCGCTGGGGCGCGACTGCCACGCCGGGGAGACGGCGATCTCGGTCCTCGGTGACGGCACCGTCCGCCGGTGCCACTTCATCAAGACCCCGATCGGCAACCTGTACGACGGGACGTGGCGCGCCGGGTTACAGCCCCGCGCGTGCAGTCTCCGGCTGTGCGACTGCCACATCGGTTACGTGCACCTGAAACCCCTGAACCTGCGCGACGTGTACGCCGACGGCCTCCTGGAACGCATCCCCGCGCTCTGGCCGGTCACTCCTGAGACTCGTTCCGCCGGTGGAGGCGCTTGAGCCTCCGGAAGTGCGGCGCCGGCAGACCCGGTCGCATCCGGCGATCTCAAATCCGGTTGTCGCGGCGTCCGGGGACGGTCGACGATGGACCGTATGGCGGACGGCGGCTCGCGGCGATCCCCGATGCAGGGCGGGCTGCCACCGGCCGGGGTGCCCGGCGGCGACGTCGTGGAGATAGCCTGCGACGAGTCCGGATTCTCCGGCACCAACCTGCTGCGCTCGACCGAGCCGGTGATCACCCATGCGAGCACCGACCTGCGGCCGGCCGAGGCGGACACCCTGATCACCGCGTTGCGGGCGGAGTTCCGGCTGTCGCCGCACGAGCTGAAGTCCGGTCACTTCCTGCGCCGGCCCGGCGCCGGCGAGGCGGCCGCCTGGTTCCTCGCGGCGCTGCCCGGCCGGGCCCGGGTGCACCTGGTCGACAAGGAGTTCTTCCTGGTCACCCGGATCATCGATCTGCTGCTGACCGAGCCGTCCTACACCGCGGGCACCCACCTGGCCGCCGGTTCCCGGGCCGGCGCGGCGCTGGTGTGGCGGGCCGGCCGCCCGGCCGGCGGCCCGTGGACGGAGTTCCTGGCCGCGTTCGAGGACATGGTGCGGCCCAAACGGCGGCCACCGGCCCGGCCGGCCGCCGACCGGTTCCTGCGGGCCCGCGACGCCCTGCTGCGGGCCGCCCCGGGCAGCGGGCCGGTGCTCGCCCGGCTGGATCCGGCACACCTGCGGCGGGTCCTGGCCCGGCTCGACGGCGACGACCGGAGCATCCCGCCGCCGCTGGAGCCGATGCTGCCCGCCCTGGCCGAGACGATCCTGCACTGGAGCCGTCCCCCGGGCGGTGGACGGCGCCGGGTCCTGGTGATCCACGACGAGCAGAGCGCGCTCACCGCCGGCCGGCTGGACCGGCTCGGGCGGGCCCTGGCCGACCCGGAGACCGGGGTGTCGCCGCTGGCCGGCCTGGTGATGGCCGACTCCCGGGACGATCCCCGGGTCCAGATCGCCGATCTGCTCGCCGGGATCGCCCGCCGCCGCACCGCCCTGCTGCCGCCCGCCCTGCTGTCACCGGTGTCGCTGCGCTGTCCGTCAGATCAGGGCGCGGACTCAGCACCCGGTGGAGGACTGGATGGCAACCTTCGGCATTGACCTGGGCACGACCTACTCGTGCATCAGCCGGGTCGACGACTCCGGTGACGTGGTCATCATCGCCAACGAGGAGGGCGAGGACACCACCCCGTCGGTCGTCTACTTCGAGTCACCGTTCCAGGTGCGGGTCGGCACCGAGGCGAAGAACGCCGCCCGGACCGATCCCGACCACGTGGTGGCCCTGATCAAACGGGACATGGGCAAGAAGAACGTCAAGCTGGACTTCCACGGCACCCCGTACACGCCGGAGAGTGTGTCGGCGCTGATCCTGAAAAAGCTGGTCAAGTCGGCCGGGCAGGCCTCCGGCGAGAAGGTCGGCGGCGTGGTGATCACCGTTCCGGCGTACTTCGGGGTCCCGGAACGGCACGCCACCCGGGTGGCCGGGGAGATCGCCGGGCTGGACGTGATCAACGTGGTCGAGGAGCCGGTCGCCGCGGCCATGTACTACGGGCTGCTCACGCCGGGCGCCAACCGCACCATCCTGGTGTACGACCTGGGCGGCGGGACCTTCGACACCACGGTGATCAAGCTGGTCGACGGGGACGTCACGGTGGTCTGCACCGACGGTTCGCACAGTCTGGGCGGGGCGGACTGGGACGAGGCCATCGCCACCTACCTGTTCGACTACTTCGTCGCCGAGGAACCGGACGCCGGGGCGGACGACAGCGAGGAACTGCTGCAGGATCTGATGCTGGTCGCCGAGACGCTGAAGAAGGCGCTCACCCAGCGGCAGACCGCCGAGCAGACGATCCGTTTCCAGGGCCGGTCGGTGCGCGCCCAGCTGACCCGGACCGCCTTCGAGGAGATGACCGCCGACCTGCTCAAGCAGACCATGGACATCACCGACCGGACCCTGCGGACCGCCCGGGAGAAGGGTGTCGACCACGTCGACGAGGTGCTGCTGGTCGGCGGTTCGACGCACATGCCGATCGTGGCCACCCGGCTGGCCGAACGGCTCGGGGTGAAACCGCGGCGCAAGGAGCCGGACCTGGCCGTGGCGAAGGGCGCGGCGCTGTTCGCCGTGCACGAGACGGCCCGGCTGCGGCTGGGCGAGTCCACCGGCCGCCGCAAGGGCACGCTGAGCACCGCCGGCCTGGCCGCCGAGCTGGGGGTGCCGGCCGAGACCGTCGAGCTGATGAGCGCGTCCAAGGTGACCACCGTGGTGCCCCGGGGCTTCGGGGTGAAGGTGCTGACCGACGCCGGCCCGGACCCGGAGCGGCCGGACGGCGAGGAGGCGCTGCTGCTGGTGGTGGATCACCTGCTGCACGCCAACGACCCGCTGCCGACCGACCGGATCACCCGGCAGTTCGGTACCGCGGTCGACAACCAGCGCGAGATCAAGATCGAGATCTGGGAGCAGGCCGGTGACGTCGAGTCGCGGTGGCTGTCCGACAACAACCAGATCGGCGAGGGCCTGATCAAGCGACTGCCGCTGTTGAAGAAGGGCTCACCGGTCGACGTGACGTTCCAGATGACCCAGGGCGGCGCCCTGCTGGTCGAGGCGAAGGAGCTGCACACCGGGCAGACCCTGCTGCTGGAGCTGCAGATCGGCGAGATGACCCCACGTCAGGTGGCCGAGGCCCGCGACGCGGTGAACCGTCTCACCTAGACCGCTTCCGGCGGCCGGGCAGCGGCGCCACCGCGGCCGGCACCCCCTGCACCAGCGAGGCGCGCGAGGCCATCTCCCGGATCACGTGGTCGGCCGACGGGCCCAGGTAGCGGGCCTGGGCCTGGACGAACGGGGTCTCGCCGTCGGCCGTGGCCAGCCGCCGTGACCACTGCAGGTGGTGCCAGGCGCGGGTCATCGACACGTACAGCGGATGGTGGTCGGCCCGCCGCCGGGCGGTGGCCCGGGACGGGAACCGCTCGGCCACCGCGGCCCGCAGCCCGGCCGCGCGCTCCGGGTCGCCGCCGGCCTCCTCGACGTCGGCCAGCAGCAGCTGGGTCGCCGCGACCAGCCGCGGGTCACCGAGCGGCCGGGCGGCCCGCCACGCGTCGAGCAGCCAGCCCCGGGCCGCGGCGAGATCACCGCTGTCCCGGACCGCCCGGCCGATCTCGCGCAGCGCGTGGGTGGCGGCGAACCGGTCGCCGATCAGGCCGGCGATCCCGAGCATCAGCTGGAACCGTTCGATCGCGGCGCTGTGCTCACCGGCGCCGGCGGCCATCCGGCCCAGCTGCCAGGTGGCGTCGACCGCCAGCGGGGCGGCCGGGCGCCCGCACTCCCGGGCGATCGACTGCGCGGTCTCGTAGAGCTCCCGCACGGTCTCCGGGTCGTCACCGCGGGCCAGGCCGTCACCGGCGCAGAGCAGGCCCACCGCCGCGTACGGGCTGGGCGGCAACGCCGTGGCGATCTCGGCACAACGCTGGGCGGCGGCCCGTACCCCCTCGGTGTCGCCGGTCCGCTCCCGGGACCACAGCAGCCGGATCAGGCACCACAACTCCAGGCCCGGCTGATCGGTTCCGGTCACCATCGTCAGTGCCTCGTCCAGGGCGGCGAGCGCGCCCTCATGGTCGTCGCGGCCGGCCCGGACCCGGCCCAGCTCGCGCCAGGCGCTCCAGATCAGGTCGGCGTGCCGGTCCGGATCGGTGCCGGCCAGGCAGGCCCGGAAGTGTTCCTCGGCCCGGTCCGGGTCGCGCCGGTCGGCCTCGATCCGGCCCAGGTGCAGGTGGCAGTCGGCGATCACCCGGCGGTGCCCGATCGCCGCCGCGCGGGCCTGGGCCTGCCGGAACCAGCCGATCGCGGTGTCGTCGTCGTTGTCCTCCCGGGCCAGCAGCCCGTGCACCACGCAGCAGGCGACCACCGCGCTCTCGTTGCCGGACCGCAGGGCCCGGCCGAGGGCCTGGTCGGCCCGGGACACCGCGTCGTCCGCCGCGGCGGGGCCGGCCCCGGGGTCCGCCACGGCCGGTCCGTCCTGGGCATCCGCCGAGACGGGACCGGGCCGGGCATCCGCCGAGGCGGGACCGGGCCGGGCATCCGCCGTGACCGGGCCGGACTGGGCATCCGCTGCGGCGAGGCCGAGCTGGGCGGAGATCCACAGGGTGTCGTCACCGGCGGTGTCCGCCGCTTCGAGGCACGCGGTGAGCGCGAGCCGGGCCTCCGCCGGCCCGCCGATCGCCGCGGTACCCCGGTAGAGGTGGGTCGCGGCGACCAGCCGATCGATGCCGTGCCGGCGGGCCAGCGCGAGGGCGTCGTCGAACCAGCCGGCCGCCCCGGCCAGGTCGCCACGGGCCGCGCAGACCCGGCCGAGCTGCTGGTACACCACGATCAGGTCGGTCCGGCCGTCGATCTCGTCGAGCAGGTCCAGCTGGGCACGGTAGGCCGCGGCGGCCTCGTCCGAGTGGTGCAGCTCGAACAGGACGTCGCCCTGCAGCTGCAGGCACCGGGCCAGCAGCGGCCGGTCGCCGAGCCCCGCGGCCCGTTCGGCGGCCCGGCCCAGCTCCTCGCCGGCCGCGCCGGGCCGGTCGTTGAGCACGTGCACCGCGCCGAGTTGCAGGGCGGCCGTCGCGGCCAGGCGCTGGATGTCCGGCCGGGTGGCCCGCAGCTCCCAGGACGCGAGCTGGTGCTGGTCGGCGAGGGCCTCGTCACCGCAGGCGAGGGCCAGCCGGGCCAGGTCGTCGTCCGGGTCGCCGGCCTCCGCCGAGTCGCCGAGCCGGTCGATCATCTCCAGCGCGCCGATGCTCCACCGGGCGGCGCCGTCCGGGTCGCCGCGTTCCAGCGCGAGGGCGCCCAGCTGCTGGTAGCAGGCGGCCAGCACGGCCTCGGCCCGCGGGCTGGCGTCCAGGTCCAGGCCGAAGCAGATCCGCATCGCGGCCCGGTAGGCCTCCTCGGCGCCGGCCGCGTCGCCGCGCAGCTGGGCGATCACACCGAGCTGCTGCCGGCCGGTGGCCAGCCCGGCGGTGTCCCCGGCGGCGCCGGCCAGGTCGAGGCAGCGCTTCTGCAGGTCCACGGCGGTGTCGTAGTCGCCGCGCACCTCGGCGATCAGCGCCTTGGCATGCAGGAAGACGGCGGTCTGCGGGTTGTCCGGGTCGAGCCGGGCCAGGGTCCGGTCGCAGAGCACCCACTCCTCGTCGTACGCGCCCCGGCTGTGCAGCAGCGCGCACAGCTCGGCGGCGGCCACCACCGCGGTCTCCTCGTCACCGGCGGCCCAGGCGTGGTGGTGTGCCTCGCGCAGATCGGTGAAGTCCGCGTCCGGCTCGTAGTGCTCCCCGTGCCAGCGGTGGAAGGCGGCGGCCCGGCGGTGCGCCTCGGCCAGCGCGGCCGGGCCGGCCAGCCCGGTCAGTGACCCGGCGGTCCAGCGGTGCACCAGGAAGAGGTCGCCGCCGTCGGCCGGGGACAGCAGGCTCAGATCCAGCAGGGTTCGCCGGGCCTGGTCCAGGGCCTTCTCCCGGGCCGGGTAGGTCGAGCCGAGCAGGTCCCGGTTGAGCTGCTCGCGCTCGGCGGGCGGCAGCGGCAGCCGGTCCAGGGTGACACCCGGTTCCCGGCGCAACCGGTCGTAGACCGCGCGCAGCCGGGCCACCCGCGCCGGGTCGGGCGGCGGGTCGGTGGCCAGCATCCAGTTGAGCCCGGTGTCGTCGACCGGGACCCGGAACACCGAGGCGGCGACCAGCAGCCGCTGTGCCGGGTCGCCGTCCAGGCGGTGGTACAGCTCGCCGAGCAGCACCTCGGCGGCGCTGGTCGCGATCGCGGTGTCCAGTGCCGTGCCGAGGCTCTGGCGGGCGGCCGGCCCGGGACGGTCGACCCCACGGGCGTCCAGGGCCCGCATCAGCCGCTCGCTCACCGTGCGGAAGGCGCCCCGCTGTTCGGAGACCCGGGCCCGCGAGTCCGGGGCGGGTTCGCCCCGGCCGGCGCCGAGCAGCGCGTTCAGGTATTCCAGGCAGCGCGGGTGGCCGCCGATCTCCCGGTAGGCCCGGTCCCGGTCGGCGCTGTCCAGGGCGTACACCCAGGGTAGTCGCCAGAGCAGTTTGCGGGTCTCGGCCGGGGACAGTTCGCCCAGGTGCAGCCGGGTCAGCCGGTCCGGGGCGGGTAGTCCGCGCAGCGACTCGGCCATCCGCAGGGTGACCACCACCAGCGCGCCGTCCAGGTCCAGCCAGCGGTCCAGGAAGTCGAGGAGGTCGCCGTCGGCGCGGGGCACCGACTCCGCGTCGGCGAACGTCTGGCCGGGTGCGAGCCCGCCGAGCGGGTCGCCCAGCGGGTCGTCGAGCAGCAGCACGATCCGGTGCCCGTCCAGGAGCAGGTCCTCCACCGGTTCCAAACGCTCCTGCCAGGTGCTCTCCTCGTCCGCGAGGGCGTCCAGGGTGACCGCGTCGGCGCCGGGCGAGCGCCCCACCGCCCGGGCGATGAGCCCCAGGATCCCCGCCGGCGTCTGCGGTCCGTGTGTGGTGATCACCGTGTATCCCTCGGGGGCGATCTCCCGCAACGCCGCCACCGCCAGGGTGCTCTTGCCCACGCCGCCCATGCCGTGGATGACCACGCCGCCACCGGTGGGCCGGCTCATCACCGTCATCAGGGTCCGCAGTTCGCGGCGGCGCCCGACGAAGTCGCCGATGGACAGCCGGCTGATCTTGCGATCGATGCGCGGGCCGGCGGTGCGGCGGACCGGGCCGGGCGCCGCCGGGTCGTACAGCCTCAGCGCGGCGACCCGGGTGAACAGGGCCGGGACGGTCCACTCCACCACCTCGCGGCGCGGGTCGGTCACCGGCAGGCGGAGGCGCTCCTGCTCGCAGATGCGCCGGGCGTCGCTGAGGGCGGGCAGCGGGTCCGGGTCGGTGAGCAGCCCGCGGTACGTCCGGGCGAGCAGCTGGGTGGCGTACAGATCGTTGATCGGGGCGGTCATCGCCAGCACCGCGGGCACTCCGTGGGCCAGCAGGGTCTGGGCGAAACTGGGCAGCGCGTCCTGGCCGGCCCGCGCGGTGGAGCAGCCGGCCAGCACCACCAGGGGCACCATCCGCCCCGGCACCAGGACCTGACGGACGAAACCGGCCGCGTCGATCAGGTCGGCCGCGCCGTCCGGTCGCTCCAGCACCAGCCGGCCGGGTTCGGCGTGGCAGGACACGTGCAGGACGTGGAAGCGCTCCTCCGTCAGCGCCTCCCGGATGGCGTCGGCCGAACCCCAGTTCAGGATCCGGACGTACGCCTTCGCCCGCCGGGCCGCCTCGACCTGTTCCAGGATCGTGGCGAGTTCGTGCTCGTAGTCCAGCAGCGGTCCGCCGTCGTGGTCCGGGCTGGCGATCACGGCCAGGATCCGCAGCGGGCCGGCGATGTGCGGGATCACCGTGTCGCCGAGGTCCGGCACGCTGCGGAACAGGGTGACGTGCGGCAGCAGTGCCAGTGGGGAGTCCTCCCCCGGCGCCCGCAGTCCCTCCCAGCGCAGGTCGTTGAGCGGCGAGCCGGGCGCGATCTCGACACCGATCCGCAGCGGGCTGCCCCGGCGCCGGCTGGCCGCCACCGCCTCGGCCAGGGCGCCGCCGACCGGGCCGGCCACGGTGATCCGGTGGTCCTCCGCCGGCGTGCCGTCCCCGCCGAGGTCGCGGTGGCGCCGCCCGGCCCGCAGCGGGTCACCGGACCGGGTGACGATGTCGCGGGACGGGGCGGACACGATCACCCCGGCGGGTGACGAGAGGGTCATCGCCGTCTCGGTGACCCGCAGTGTCACCGTGACCGGGCCCTCCGGCAGCTGGTCGAACAGCAGCGGCGGTGGCGTCCATCCGGTGTCCCGGCCGGGAGCGTCCCGGATCGCCGCCAGTAGCCGGGGCAGGCACGCGTCGACGTCCTTCTCCGCGCGTACACCGATCAGGTTGACCGGTTCGAACCGGTTCAGCAGCGGCGGGATGGGCGCGCTGGCCAGGATGACCGGAATCAGTCGCAGCCGTCCCTCGTCGGCCAGCCGGATCAGCGCCGAATACTCCGCGAGGGTGTCCGGTGTGGTCTCGCCGATCAGGATGACGCCGGTGCGGGCGCGGGCCAGCACCCGGTCGACGGTGGCGGTGATGTCGTCGCCGGGCCGCCGGTCGGCCGCCGGCAGGTGGGTGGACAACCCGGCGGCGCGCAGCCGGGCGTCGAGATAGCCGGCCCAGCGCGCCTCGGCCGGGCCGTGCACGAGAACCACGTCGAGAAGCTGTCCACCGTTCGGAACCTGGGCCATGTCGGAATCCGTTTCGCTGTCTGCCGCCGGGCGGGGAACGGAAATCGCGAGTGACGGTACACCGCCGCCGATTCCTGTCCGTCAGCATCCGGCGAGGACAGTTTCGCCGCGAGGATGGGACCTTCGGACATGACGACGTTCGGGATCGATCTCGGCACCACCTATTCGTGCATCGCCCACGTCGACGGCCGGCGCGGGCCGGTGATCAGCAAGAACGCCGATGGTGACGACAGCACCCCGTCGGTGGTCTTCTTCGAGTCGGCCACGAATGTGATCGTCGGGAAACAGGCCAAGAACGTGGCGAAGATCAGTCCCGAACTGGTGGTCTCGTTGATCAAACGCAGTATCGGGCAGCCCGGTGTCGAACTGCGTTTCCACGATGTCGCGCACACTCCGGAATCGATCTCCGCGCTGATTCTGAAAGAGCTGGTCCGGGCCGCCGAGGAGTCCACCGGCGAGACGGTGACGGACGTCGTCATCACGGTTCCCGCCTACTTCGGGGTGCGGGAGCGGGAGGCCACCCGCAACGCCGGGCAGATCGCCGGGCTGAACGTGCTGAACCTGGTGCCCGAGCCGGTCGCCGCGGCCCTGCACTACGAGGCGCTGACCTTCGAGGGCGACCGGACCATCCTGGTGTACGACCTGGGTGGCGGGACCTTCGACACCACGGTGATCCAGATGCGGGGTCACGACATCAGCGTCGTGTGCACCGCCGGCGATCACGAGCTGGGTGGCGCCGACTGGGACGCGCAGCTGGCGAACTGGCTGCTCGAACGGTTCATGGCCGAGCATCCCGGCTCGGAGGCCGAGACCAGCGAGCAGTTCCTGCAGCTGCTGGCCACCGAGGCCGAGGACCTCAAACGGGCGCTGAGCCGCAGCGAGTCCAAGAAGCACAGCATGAGCTTCGACCGGGCCGCGCTGCGCGTCGAGCTGACCCGTGACGACTTCGAGCGGATGACCGCCGACCTGCTGGAACGCACCTTCGCGATGACACAGCGGACGATCGAGGTGGCCGCCGGGAAGGGGGTCACGTCGTTCGACGAGGTGCTGCTGGTCGGCGGATCGAGCCGGATGCCGGCCGTGGCGGCCGGGCTGCGGCAGCGGTTCGGGTTCGAGCCGCGCCTGCACGAGCCGGAGTCGGCGGTCGCCAAGGGCGCCGCGCAGTTCGCGCTGATCGAGTCGGTGAAGATCGCCCTGCCGGCCGAGGAGGACGGCGGCGCCACCCAGCTGAGCACGGTCGCCGACCAGCTCGGCATCTCCACCGAGCAGGTCGCCACCCTGGCCGCCAAGCGGGTCACCAGTGTCGTGCCGCGCGCGTTCGGCGTCGAGGTGCAGAGCCCCGGGCACGCCGAGGCGGACGCGGACGGGATCGTCGTCGATCACATCCTCAAGGCCAACGACCCGCTGCCGGCCACCCCGCCGGTCCGGCAGTACTACACCGCGCAGCCCAACCAGACGCGGATCGAGCTGTCGGTCTGCGAGCAGGCCGGCGAGGTCGAGTCGGCCCGCCCGGACGCGAACCGGACGATCGGCAGCGGGCTGATCTCCGGGCTGCCGCCGCTGCCCAAGGGTTCCCCGATCGACGTGCTGTTCGAGATGGGTGAGACCGGCGCGCTCCGGGTCCGGGCGGTGGAACTGACCACCGGCAAGGACGTCGTCGTCGAGCTGCAGGTGGACGGGCTCAGCGAGGCCGAGGTGGCGCAGGCCCGGATCTCCGTCGCGCAGTACCAGGTCGGGAACTGACCCGATGGCGTTCGACCCCAGCGCGTACAAGCAGGCGGTCCTCGAACCGGCCCGCAAGGCCGGCCACACGCCGCCCGCCGACCTGCTCGTCCGGTACGCCCTGGACCGCTCGGACCTCGGCTCGGACAGCGCCTTCGAGAAGCGGGTCACCGAGGTCAGCGGCTACTGGAACCGACTGTCGGCGGGCAACAACCAGGTCTACAAGAAGCTGGTCGCCGCACTGATCGCCGCGCACACCGAGCTGGAGCGCCGGGGCGAGCTGACCGCGGCGGCGTTCCGCAAGCAGCGTGAGCAGGCCGAGACGGCCGCCCGGGCCAGGCTGACCCAGCGGGTCACCTCGATCGCGAAGACCCTGTCCTGCGTCACCCTCGACACGGTGCGGCGGCTGGTCGAGGACGGCGGCGGGGTGGTCGAGGAGCGCGAGGTCCGGGATGCGCTGCGCAAACAGGGCATCCGGGTGGTCGACCCGCCGTGGCGGATCCCGTCCGGTCCGCCGTTGCCGACCGCCCGCAAACTGGCCGAGCTGCTGACCCTGCTCGACATCCGGCTCTCCGTCGAACTCATTCTCGGCACCGACGGGCTGCGCCAGGGGTTCACTCTCAAGGACGGCTTCCGCACCCACGACGGCAAGGTGATCGGGGCGGAGACCCTGGCCGGGGCCCGCGACGGGATGGCCACCCGGGCGCTGGACAAACGCAAGACCGCGGCGACCAACGTGATCACCCTGCTGCAGCTGGCCCTGGAGACCCCCGGCAAGCTGGAGGAACTGCTGATCTGGGAGATCGCCACCATCCTGCGCCGGGAGACGGCGGCCGGGCTGCCGGTCAACGCGGTCATCGACACCGCCACCGATCTGGGCCTGGACAACGCCGAGGCGTGGGAGCTGGTGGTCTCGCTGCCCACCGGCACCGGCGACGGCGAGGCGGCCGGACCGGCCGACGACAGCGAGCTGGTCGAGGAGCTGATCCGGGCCGGTGACCTGCACGGTGCCGCCGAGCTGGCCGGTTCCCCGGACACCACGGTCCGGGCGGCCACCCGGGAACGGCTGGACGCCGCGCTGGCCGAGGTGGCCGGTCTGCTCGCGGAAGCCGGCCGGGCGAACACCGCCGGCGACACCGAACAGGAGGCGATCCTGCTCGGGCGGGTCCTGGCGAAGAAGAACGACGACGACGTACGGGCCCGGCTGGACCGGATCGCGCCGCCCCCGCCGGACGGGGTGACCGCGACGGCCGACGGCGACCGGGTGGTGGTGAACTGGCGGCACAGCCCGGCCCGCACCGGCACCGTCCGGTACCGCGTCGTCCGGGCCGCGGACATCCCGGCCGTCTCCCCGGACGCGCACGGCGGGCTCGGCGAGACCGACACCACCTCGGCCGTCGACGGGCAGCCGCTGATCGGCGTACCCGGCTGCTACACGGTCTTCGCCGGCCGGGGCAGCGCCTGGTCGGCCGGTGTCCCCGCGCCGCCGGTGACGATCCTGCCCGAGGTCGGCGACCTGCGGCTGGACGCCACCGCGACCAGTGTCAGCGGCTCGTGGACCGTCTCCCCCGAGGCGATCGGTGTGGAGATCCAGCGCACCGGTGACGACGGCGAGCCCCGGCCGGTCACCCCGCTGCCCGGCGGCCAGGACGGTTTCACCGATGACGGGCTGCGCTCCGGAGTGCTGTACGAGTACCGGGTCCGGGCCGTCTACCGGGCTCCGGACGGCGGGCGGCTGACCACCCCCGGAGTGGTCGCGTCGATCCGGCCGCAGGACGACCCGGTGGCGGTCACCGATCTGATGGTCGAACCCGTACCGAACAGCAATCCGCCTCTGGTCGAACTGACCTGGACCGATCCGCCGGCCGGGGTGGCCGAGATCCGTCAGGCCTCCGGTGAGCCGGCCTGGGCGCCCGGCGAGCCGGTGTCGCTGGAGTCGGTGCGCTCGTACGGGCGGCGGCAGACCGGCGCGCTGACCCGGCGGCCGGGCGGACGGGCGGCGATGCGGATCCCGGCCCGGGACGGCGCGGCCCACTTCACCGTGTTCAGCGTCGGCCCGCGGCACGCGGTGGCCGGCAACCGGGTGCGGTACGCGATCGCCAACCCGGTCACCGACCTGCGCGCCCAGCGCCTCGGCACCCGGATCCGGCTCAGCTGGATCTGGCCGGACGAGGCGAGCGCCGTGCTGGTGTCCTGGCAGGGCGAGGACGGCCGGGGTGAGCGGGAGTGCCTGCGCCGGGAGTTCGTGGACGACGGCGGCTTCAGTGTCGACGCCGGCACCGGGGCGGTCGAGATCGCGGTGCGGACCCTGGCCCGGGACGACGACGGCCGGGTGCTGTCCGCCCCGGCGACCCGGAGTCTGGCCGCCCGGCGCCCACATGTGCGCTACCGGTTCGACCGGTCCGGGGTCCTCGGCCGGAACACCGTGCTGGTGCTGACCAGCGACACGTCCTGCGAGGTGCCGCCGGTCACCGTGGTCCGCGGGGACCGGCGGTCCGGCGAGGTGATCGCCCGGATCCCCGGCTGCCGGATCTCGCCGGGGACCCCGGTGGTACGCCCGGTCGGCTCCAGCCGCCGGGTCGGCCCGCTGCCCGCCCTCGCCTGCTTCCCGGAGAACGACGCCGGCGACGGCCTCGTCTTCGGTCCCATGTGAAACGCTGGAGGAGCCCTCGATGGCCACGACGTTGTACTGCCCCTACTGCTACGACCGGTTCGCCGAGCGGAAGATCGAGTTCCGGTGTGCCGGCCGGGTGTCCGTCACCGGCAAGGTGTGCAAACCCAAGGTGGACCGCAACGCCCGGGACGTGATGGGTGACGGCCAGCTGCGGTTCCCGGCCTTCGAGGCGGACGGCCGCAAACTCAACGCCACCTGCCCGCACTGTGACCTGGTCACCTTCATCCGGCTCTGCCCGAACTGCCACTCGGCGCTGCCGAACTACTTCGGCAAGGTGGACTCCCGGATGATCGCGCTGATCGGCGCGAAGGAGTCCGGCAAGACCATCTTCATCACCGTCCTGCTGCACGAGATGATGCACCGGATCAGCCGCCAGTTCGGGGTGGCCGTGCTCGGCGCCGACGACGACACCCGTCTGCGGTACGAGAAGGACTACGAGAGTTCCCTGTACGAGCAGGGCAGCCTGCCCGACGTCACCCGCTCGGCCTCGGCGGGGAGGCTGCGCCAGCCGCTGGTGTTCAGCTTCGCCATCGACCGCAGGCGGCTCGGCCGGACCCGGGTCGACCGCAGCGTGCTGTCGTTCTTCGACACCGCCGGTGAGGACCTGACCCACTCCGACAGCGTGGAACTCAACACCCGCTACCTGGCCAGCGCGGACGGCATCATCCTGCTGCTCGATCCGCTGCAGATGCGCGGCGCCCGGCCGCTGGTCGGCGACGACACCGAGCTGCCCGTCCGGGCCGACGCCGGTGACCGGCCGGAACACGTGCTCGGCCGGGTGGTCGGCCTGCTGGAACGGATGTCCGGCGCGTCCCGGCGCGGCAAGATCAAGAAGCCGATCGCGGTCGCGTTCTCCAAGATGGACACCCTGCTGGGCACCCTGCCGGAGGACAGCCCGATCCTGGCCGAGCCACCCGGCGACGCCTGTTTCGACGAGGCGGACAGTCTCGCCGTGCACCGGCACGTGGAACAGCTGCTGCACAAGTGGCAGGGCGGCGGGCTGAGCGAGACCCTCGGCGTGCACTTCGAGAAGTACCGGCTGTTCGGGCTCTCCGCGCTCGGCAACAACCCGGTCGGCGGGGCCGGCGACGACGGGCCGCGCCGGGTCTCCCACCACGGCATCCAGCCGATCCGGGTGGCCGACCCGTTCCTCTGGCTGATGAGCGAGTTCGGCGCCATTCCGAAGAAGAGAGGCTGACGTGGGACTCGGGCAGCTCTACTACACTTCCTGCCGTACCGGCATAAAAGGTTTTCCGGGCTTCCAATTCAACGCGGTCACCGACGGCGTCCCGATCGACGTGCAACGCGACGTGGAGAGCCTCACCGCGTACGAGCCGCCGCACTCGATGGGCACCGGCACCGACCCCGGCCGCTACCCGGTCAACCTGTGCCACCTCCCCGGCGAGACGACGGTGCTGGCCAGCGTGGCGTTCGTCGGCGAGGACTACTCCGGCCGGTCCGGCAACTACTTCGCTCACGCGCTGGTCACCGCGGACCCCGGCCACGATCTCGGCGGGCGGCTGCCGATCGAGCTGTGGCGCTCCCCCGCCTGGGTCACCCGGCCGGTCGACGACACCGTCCTGCCCGAACTGGGCCAGGCCCCACCGGCCGGGCCGATCAGCCCCGACCTGGTCGCCGACTTCCTGGCCGGCAGCGGCGACGACCATCACCTGGCCGCCATGCTGACCGCCGCCGAGTCCGCGATCGACCAGGGCGAACGCAAACTCGTGGTGATCGCCGCCGACTCGGACACCGTCGCGTACTGGATCGGGGCCCTGTCCTATCTCCTGCCACCGCCGATGGCGCGGCGGATGTCGTTCATGACCTACAGCCGCCAGCCCCGGTACGGCCGGACCGCGGTGGTCGGGGCACTGCCCGAGGTGGACATCGAACGCGGCGAGGCCGGATTCGCCGGCTACCACCTGTTCGACCTCGCCGCCGACCGGGCCAGCGAGATCGCCGTCCATCCGCTGGCCCGGCTGCTGGCCGACGTCGGCCCGATCGCGGCGGCCGAATTGTGGGAACGCGCCGGCCGGTACGCCACCGGCACCGAACGAAGCTTCGACGAGCTGTATCCGATCGTGGTCGCGGCCACCGTCGGATGGCCGGCCGGGCCGGACCGGCTGAATCTGGCCCCGCTGCCGCTGGTCGCGTGGCTCGACGAGCGAGGATCGGTGCTGGAGACCGCACTGTTCGCGGCGGTCGGTGACGCCACCGCGGCCTCACTGCGACTCACCGCGGACGAACTCGGCGCGGACGTCGCCGTCGACAGCCTGCGCCGGCTCGCCGCCACCGCCGGGGACCGAGACGTGCCGGAACTGACCGCACAGGCCGAGGTGGCACTCGCCGAGGTGATGACGGCCGGAATGGCCCGGCCACCGGACGGCCTGCGGCTGGGCACCGAAGCCGGTAAGCGGGTCGCGGCCGGCGAACTCAGCCGGCGGCTGCCCGCCCTTCCCGCCGGGGACCTGATCGCCTACCTGCGCTGGGCCCACCGGTCCGGGCTGCGGCTCGACAACGTCGCGCTGAAACGGGCCGGCCTGGCGACCATCGGGCCGGAGTTGCTGACCGGCGACCACGACGGCCCGCTCGACGTGATGCGCGCCTGGCTGCCCGTCCGGCAGGGGGCCGTCGAACACCTCGACACCGCCGCCCGGCGCGACCTGGCCGCCGTCGCCGACCGGATCACCGTCATCGGCGACCTCGACCTCGACGACGGCGAACAGGACGCGTGTCCGGCGCTCGACGAGGCGGTGACCGTCGCCGGCGTACGGGCCGGGCAGCGGTCGCCGGCCGGGGCGCTCGGCACCGTCGCGGCCCGGCGGCGCGCCCGCGGCCACCAGCCGGCCATCGACGACACCCTGGTCGAACTCCTGCTGCCGATCGCTGAATGGAACTGCGAACAGGCCATCGACCTGGTGGAAGGCCTGACCGACGAGGACGCCACCGAACCCGGGGTGCTACGGCGGCTCGGCGACACCGTCCTGCGCGACGACACCTCCTCCGCGGGCGCGCCGGACGGTGATCCCGATGAGGTCGGCCGGCATCGGCGCCTGTGCCGCACCCTCGGCAGATCGGCGGTCCTGCCGGAACTGCCGGTGGCGGCCCGCAACCGGATCCGCGACCTGCTCGCCGCCGACCGGGTGGTCCTCGACCTGATCGAGGCGCCTCGCACCGCCGGCTTCCGCAAGGTCCTCGACCAGCTGTGCGAACGCATCGACGGCAACGGCACACCCACCTGGCAGCGGTACGTCGAGGAGGGGCTGCTGCGCAGGCACTCCAGCCTGACGATCCACCGGCTCACCGAACTCGCCGTGGAACTGCCCGGCTTCCGCCGCCGCCTGATCACCGAACTCGCCGCCACCGCCGCACGCGACACCGACCTGACCGCCGCCAGACACCTCTGGATGATGCGGTACGACCTGAGCGGGCGGACCGAGCCGGAAGCCCGCGACACCCTCCGGGAGATCGACGGGGCGGTGCTTCCCGCGCTCAAACGATGGCGGCGCCGCGACCTCCAGCAACTGGAGAAACTGCTCGGCCGGCAGAAGTCCGGAACCGCTGCCGCCGCCGAACTGGCCGCCTGGGCGGACGGGGCCGGAGCCAGCACCGTCCGCCGGGTCCTCCGCGTGCTGACCGGATCCTCCGGCGAGAAGAGAGGCGGGAAGAAATGACCACGTCCACACCGGTCGGCGACGAGATGACCGGGGAGAAGGCGCTCCGGCTCGGTGCGTCGGTCGTCTTCGCGCCCCTGATCGCCGCCGCTTTCACCCTCTTCTACACCACCACATCACTGATTGAGTACGGTCGCAGCCTCGCCTCCGGGCTCGGCATCGGCCGGGCCGCCGAACCCGCCGCGCTGCCGTCGATCCCGAAGAAACCCGACGGTGGGCGCGAACCCGCCTACACGCAGTACCTGTTCGGCCAGCTGTGGCGTGACGTCCGGCAGATCGGGGTGCTGGCCTGGCGGTACCAGCGCAAGAGCCTGCACACGCAGTTCGAGAAACGGGCCAAGGCCAGGTTCCAGCCGGAGGACCGCACCGCCACCAGCAACTGGCCGTTCGGGGTGGCGTACCTGATCGCTCTCGGTCTCGGGTTCGCCCTGTCCACCCTGACCCTGCTCGCCGTCACCCTGGTCCAGGGCGTGGTGGTCGGCACCATCGTGCTGCTCTGCGTCGGGCTGATCTACCTGCTACGCCTGATCGACACCGGGCTCCTGCAACTCCGCGGCATCCGGATCACCTGCTCCAACCCCAACGACTACGGGCGGGTGCCGTACCCGTCGTACAAGTGCCGCAACTGCGGGGCCATGCACCGGGACGTGCGGCCCGGCCGGTACGGGGTGGTCGCCCGTACCTGCGCGTGCGGCGGCACCATGCCGACACTGCTCATGCTCGGCAGCCACCGGATGGCCGGGTACTGCCCCAAGTGCAACGAGCCACTGCCCGCCGAATCCGGCAAGGCCCGGGAGATCGTGCTGCCCGTCTTCGGTGCCAGCAACGCCGGGAAAACCCAGCTCATGGTGTTGCTCGCGCACGCCGCGCAGGAACGTTTCGGCCGCACCGGGGTACCCGTCGAGCCCGGTGACGACTACACCCGCGACTGGTTCGACGAGCAGTCCAAACGCCTGGCCGACACCGGCAAACCGCAGAAGACCGCGGTCGATCTGCGGCCGCCGTTCGTGTTCCAGATCCGCGGCCGGGGCCGCCGTCGCCGCACCCTGAAGATCTTCGACGTGGCGGGCGAGATCTTCGACACCAGCGACCGGATCGACGGCCTCCGGTACGCGATGGCCGCCGGCACCTTCGTCTTCGTCCTCGATCCCCTGGCCATCGACCGTTTCTGGGCCTCACTGGACGATGATCTCCGTGCCGGGCTGGCCAATGTCCGCTCCGACCGGGAACCCAGCAGCATCCTGTCCAACGCGATCCTCGCCTTCGAACGGATGGACCTGGACCTGAGCCGCATCCGCCTGGTGGTAGCGGTCAGCAAGGCCGACCTGATCAGCGCCGAGCTGGAGCAGGCGGGCGTCAGCGACGACCCGTCGATCCGCACCTGGCTGCGCGACGACCTGCACCTGGTGAACATGGTCCAGGCCATGACCCACAGCTTCGCCACCGTCGACTTCGTCCTGACCGCCGCCATCCGAACCGGCGACCTGATCGACACCAGCGTCGTCCGCTTCATGGAGTCCGTACTGGCCGGCGAGGGCGTCCAGTGACCCTCCCCACCCCGGCCCCGGCGCTTGCCCCTTTCCCTGCCCCGCCCCTTTCGCCGCCCTTCCTTGCCCTTGTCCCCGCCCTTTGTCGCCGCCCCTCCCTGCCTTTGTCACCGCCCCTTGTCACCGCCCTTCCCTGCCTTTGTCACCGCCCCTTGTCACCGCCCTTCCCTGCCTTTGTCACCGCCCTTCCCTGCCCTTGTCACCGCCCCTTCTCGCCGCCCTTTCCCCGCCCTTTTCGCTGCCTTGTCCCTCCTCCTGCTCCCTGCCCTCCTCGTGCCGTGCGGCAAGGCGCCCGCAGTCACACATTCCGGACATAGGAGAAATACAATGGTGAAGGTCTATCACCGGTGGCGCATCGGCGTCCTCGGCTTGTGGGTCGTCTCCGGGATCGCGGTACTCACCGTCGTGGTCCTGATCATCCTCCGGACACTGGGCCGCTGACTCCCCGCAGCCGACCGGAGCCCGATCACCGCTGGGCTCGGCCGGTCCACCCTCGGCCGGTCCCCGCCCTCGGCATCCGGTCCGGCCTCTGGCCCGGCCTCTGGCCCGGCCTCTGGCCCGGCCTCTGGTCCGGTCAGGTCTGGATCAGCGGCCGGTACTCCTCCTCGGTCAGCCCGAACGTCCACGCCACCCCGGCCCGCGCTGTCGGAGTGCGCGGTGGCACCCGCAGCCAGTAGATCCGCGACGTCCCGTCCGGCTCCGGCGTCGAGTTGATCACCTCCACCATCACCAGCGGCTCGTCACCGGGCAGATCGAGCCACCACAGCGTGCCCGTCTCGTCGGAGCCCATCTTGCGGGCACCGGCCTCCCGCAGATATCGCTCGTAACCGAAATGTTCCAGCATCACCCGCCGGATCTCCGCGTTCCCTTCCGCACGGATTCGCTCAACAGTCAGAACCGGCAGCTCGGCGGCCAGCTCACTGGGGATCGGCATGCCACGCCAGGCCCACAGCCCATAGCCGTCCGGGAACTCCATGGCCGGCCCCTCACCCCGGTGCATACGGCCGACGTTGTCCCGCTCCAGCAGCACGGGCCGCTCGGTCAGGACAGCCACCCGCTCATGCGCCCACCACCAGCCGGCATGCCGCGCCACCTCCGCCAGCCCCGCCAGCCCAGCCGCCGGCCCACTCATCACTCCCACCGCATCAGACGCCGCCATCGCAGGCCCGCTCACCGCACCCACCATCTCGGTCTCCACCACGGCAGGCCCACTCACCGCACCCACCGCGCCGGACTCCGGCGTGGCAAGCCCGCTCACCGCACCCACCGCCCCGACCTCCGGCGCGACAGACCCACCCAGCGCCCCGGACCCCGGCGCGTCCCCCGGAACAGACCCCAGCGCAGCCGGCCCGGCGGCATTCCCGGGCGGGCCAGCCGCCGGTTCCGCTGGTGGCGCCAGCCGGCCGGCCGCCTCGAACGTGCTCAGCCACGTGCCGTCGTGCTGCCCATAGATCGCATCGAGCAGAGCCGTCCGCATCGCGGGCCCGAGATCCTCGCCGAGGCGCACCCGCATCCGCCCGGCGATCAGGTCCATCACCAGTCCCCAGGATCGGCGCCCGGCGGCGGCACTGAGCTGAGCCCATCCGTCCGGCCCGAGCGCCTCCAGGCTGGCCTTGCGGGCGGCGGCCCACGGCTCGGTCCGCACCCGCCGGCGCACCGACCGCCCGGCGTCCCACTCCGGTGCCCAACCCTGCCGGCGCAACTCGTCGTACACCTCGGCGCACCACCTCGGCGAGTCGGGCCCGATCGTCAGCGCCCCGGTCATCAGCGCGACGGCGGCCGCCCCGGCACGCGGCGAGCCGAACCAGAGGACGTGCGCGGGTGGCTCCAGCCCGGCCAGCGAGTACGCCGCCCGTACCCCGATCTCCGCGACCTCGCGCTCCGCCGGTCCGGTCCGCACCGCGGCGGCCAGCCACTGGTCTTCGATGGCCGCGGCCATCGCCTCCTGGGCGTGGGTGAGTCTCATCGGTCGATCCCTCCGTCCATGTCCAGGTCTACAAGTTCGCGTTCGGGTCTACGAGTCGCATTCGGACCCTCCATTCCGGTCAGACCGGGGGCCGGGCCTTCCATTCACATCCGGCCACCGTCCGCATCCGGGCCGTCATGTGCGCCCAGACCGTCATCCGCGTCTAGGCCGCCGTCCACGCCCAAGCCGCCATCCGCGTCTAGGCCGCAGTCCACGCCCAAGCCGTCAACCGCGCCCAAGCCGCCGTCCGTGCCAGGGTTCTACCGTTCGGAACTGGGGCCTTCAACTCCCGGCCGGGCATCACAGCCGCGGTTGAACCCGGTCCGCGGCCCGGACCTTCGATGCGCGGCCGAGCCTGCTTTGAGGCAGCCCGCATCACGCCCGGTGAAGGCCTTCGATCTGTGGGCTCTCAGTCCGCCACCGGGCGGAAAGCGCCCGGAATATACTCCCGCTGGCGGACAACCCGGTAGTGACCGGCCGGCAGCGGGATGGGCCCGTGCTCCTCGTGGGTGACCCGGCCGTGCTCGGGCACGTCGATGAACATCCGCTCCGGGTCGTCGAGGTCGGCCAGCAGTCGCAGACCTGGGCCGCCGACGACGTGCGCATGGCCGGTCGCCTCGCCGCGTGCGAGCACCATCCGGCCCCGGCGGTCCCGGGGAACCGGCGCGCACGCGGGCAGGTCGCTCTCCGGCACTCCGATGATCAGCACATCGCCCTGACGGTACATCCCGGCCTCCCCGTGACGCTCTCCTCGATCGGGGACAACGCTATCGCCGGGGTACGACATTTTTCGTCGCCGCAGGTCAACCCAGGTTCAGGGCGGCTACCGAGACCACCTCGCCGTCGCGGATGGTGATGTGCGCGAGCGAGTCCCGGACGCTGTCGGAGACGACCGCGTACTCGCTGAACGGCACCTGGCAGGTAGCCGCCCGGGTCTGCGGATCGGTGCACTTCTTCGGGTCGGCCTCGAAATCGAAGTACTTCGGCTTCGCGGTGATCGGCAGACTGACCGTGATCCCGCTGGGCACCGGCACGAAGTCGTCGTCGCATTTCGGGGCGTTGCCGGCCAGCCCGAACCGGTCGCAGTACTCGGCCCCGGTGAGCATCTCGACCTGCTCGAAGACGGAGACCCGGCCGTCGTTGTAGACCATGTCGGTGCGGGCGGTGAACGCGTCGTCCCCGGCCAGGAATCCGGGCGTGGCAGGCACCCCGGGATCGGCACCGGATCGCAGCTCGGCATCGGTGAACGTGACCACCGACCGTTTCTCCGAGACCGCCACCGAGCCGAACATCACACGGCCGCTGACCAGGTTGTTCTCGGTGAGTGGCGCGCGCAGGGCCGCGTCGCCGTCGATGGTGACGGTAGCCTCGTCATCGACGACGGTCAGCTGGAGCAGGTGGGCCGT
Source organism: Actinoplanes sp. G11-F43 (assembly GCF_050589265.1). NCBI lineage: Bacteria > Bacillati > Actinomycetota > Actinomycetes > Micromonosporales > Micromonosporaceae > Actinoplanes > Actinoplanes sp. G11-F43. Next base: position 67,657 of record NZ_JBNZCE010000025.1, on the reverse strand, counting down.
ACCGCTCGGGGTGGGTCGTTCCTCGGTGGCGATCGTGGTCTCGCCGATGCGGGCGGTGTCGCTGATCAGCGTGACGTGGTCCGGGCAGACGGTGACCCGATAGGCGTCGGCGCGCTCCTCGCTCTCGGCGGTCCCGGTGGCACGGAACCAGATCGCCGCGCAGGACGTGGCGCTGCCCAGGGTCGCCCGGACGCTGACGGTCTGGTTCGGTGGATAGACGGTGCCCAGGAAGTCGGTGCACCGCATCTCGTTCCGGTCACCGAAGTCGGGGTCGGTCGCTGGGCTCTTCGCGGTGGCCCGCAGACCGCGCTGGTAGGCGCAGGAGCCGAAGTCGGTGTCCCGCGAGTTGTAGAGGCCGTCCTTGGTGAGCGAGTCGAAGACCCCCGAGCCGGTGGTCGTGGGGGTCATCGGGGCGGTGGTGGTCGAGGCGCCGCCGGCCGAGGGCGTCGTCTCGTCGCCGGCCGGCCGCAACAGCATGCCGGCGCCGACCGCGACGCCGACAGCGGTGGCGGTGACCGCGGCGACCACGCCGAGGAGCCGCCGGCGACCGGCGCGTTTGCGGGGCCCGGTCTGGTAGCGGCCGGACTGCTGGGCGGCCTCGGCCGAGCGGCGCAGGTCGGGCGGCAGTGGCGGAGCGCTCGGCCCGGCGCCGGTGACCAGGAGCCGGTCGAGCAGTTCGGGAGCGGTCGGCCGGTTCTCCGGCTCCTTCTCCAGGGCGGCGGTGACGAGTTCGGCCAGGTATGGCGGCAGATCGCGGACACGGGGCGGCTGGGTGAGGATGCGGGCGGCGGTGACTGCCGGGCTGTCCCCACCGAACGGCGTCCGGCCGGTTCCCGCATAGGTGACGACCGCGCCCCACGCGAAGACATCAACCCCAGGGCTGAGATGCCGGTCCGTCTCCGGGTCGAGGCGTTCCGGCGCCATGTACGCCAGGGTGCCCACGACCTCCTCGGCGCGGGTGTGGAAGCTCGTCGGTTCCAGTGGCCGGGCGATACCGAAGTCGATCACTTTGGGCGTACCGAGGGCGAACAGCACGTTCCGTGGTTTGAGGTCGCGGTGGATGACGCCGGCGCCGTGGATCGCGGCCAGCGCCGCCGCCACTCCGACAGCCACACCGTGCAGGCTGCCGCCGGTCAGCGGTCCCTGCTCGGCGACCACCTCGCTGAGGCTGGGCCCGTCGACGTACTCGACGACCAGGTACGGCGTCTCATGATCCGGGTCGGCGTCGAGCACCTCGGCGGTACAGAACGGCGGCACCTCGCGAGCCCGGTTGACCTCGCTGCGGAACCGGGCCCGGAACTCGGGCTCATGCGCGAACTCCGGCCGGATGACCTTGACCGCGACCAGCCGCCCGTGCGGATCCTCGGCCAGATAGACAGACCCCATCCCGCCCTGCCCCAGGCGCTTGAGCGTCCGATATCGCCCGATGGTCCGCGGATCGGTTGATCGCAGTGGATCTGCCACGAGATCGCAACCTACCCGAATCAAACCCCCGATCAAATCACTTGCGGTACGGGTAACAACCTCGCCGCCCGCCGAGCACCCTCGGCAGCCCCGCCCCGGCAAGAGCCAGCCGACCTTTTCTGATCACCGCCCCTCCCGGCCAGATAACTCACCGTATGGACTAGCCACAACGAGTCCTCCCATCCTGCACACGCCTCCCCGCGACTCTTCAGCCCCGGAGACGTCTCCCGTTACTGTCCACGCGCCGACCCGTCGCCCTCCCGCCGGCGCTCAGCGCAGCCAGGTGACCAGGTCGTCGATCGGTTTCCGCCGTTTGGCGAGCTTGGCCGCCCGGTCAGCGGGCTCGTCGGCGGGATAGCCGACCGTGACGACAGCGGTCAGGGCGACGTCATCAGCCAGGCCGGCGATAGCGGAGAGCGCGGCCAGCTCGTCCGGGAAGGCCGGGCTGTACAGGCCACTGGCCAGCCCTTCGTTGGCCGCCGCGAGCTGGATCAGCGTGAACAGGGCTCCGGAGTCGAACCACCAGAACGGCACCGGCCACGGGATCTCCTCCCCGCCACCGGATTCGATCTTGTCGGCTTCGGTGTACCGCTCGTGATAGGAAGCCTCCCGGACGCCGATCACGATCTGCACCGGTGCCCGCGAGATCCACGGCGCGTGGCCGTGTTCCAGGTACCAGGGTTCGGCGACGGCCGCGAGTTCGGCCCGCTTCACCGGATCGGTCACGACCACGATCCGGTGGCCCTGGCTGAATCCGGCGCTGGGCGCCCGCCGCACCACTGCGACGATCCGCTCGATCACCTCCTCCGGAACCGGGTCCTCCCGGTAGTTCCGGACCATCCGCCGTCCGCGCAGAACCTCGGTGAAATCAGCCATGCCGTCCTCCGACCGATCAGGATTGCGTCTGGTAGGTGAACAGGGCCGGCTGCGTCCCACCGAATCCGACGACACGTCCGGTGAATCCGCCCGCCACCTCGGTGGACAGGTAGCGACCGTCCAGCCGGGCCAGCTCGGCGTCACCGGCCGCCAGGATGATCTCGTCAGGTCCCACGGTCACACTCATGGCGCCGGCCCGCGCCGGCTCGACGGCGGAGATCCGCAGCGTGACCGCGCCTCCCGCGGCGTCCACCGAGCCGATCTCCTGTTCCAGGTCACCGATCCGGGCCACGGCTCGGATCCGGCCCGGGTCGGCGAATAGGCCGTACCAGTGCCGGTCGTCGAGCCTCAGCATCAGACGGGACGGCCCGTCCGAGGGGTCGATCGTGGTGGTTGCCGTCCAGTGCTGGTCGCGGACCCGTACACAGTGGAGGCCTCCGCCGGGTGTCACCCACCGTGGGTGAAGCTGCGGACCGGTGAGATCGTCGGTGAACGAGTGATCGACCGGCTCCACCGGCGGAACCGGGTCGCGGAAGACCGGCCAGCCGTCCTCCCAGGTGATCGCGGCCAGGAAGGTCTCGCGACCGTTCACGTGGAAACCCGGTGTGAAGCCGTGTGGCCGCACGCCCAGGTAGACCGCCCACCACGATCCGTCGGCGGCCTGGACCAGGTCGGCATGTCCGGTGTTCTGCACCGGGTGCCCGGTGCTGCGGTGCGACAGGATCGGGTTGTGCGGACACGGCTCGAACGGACCCTCCGGCGCCGGGCCCCGGGCGATCGTTACGGCGTGGCCGCGCTCGGTGCCACCCTCGGCGACCACCAGGTACCAGTGGCCGTCCACCTGGTAGAGGTGTGGCGCCTCGGTGTTGGACAGCCCGGTGCCGCGCCACACCGGGTAGACCTCGCTGAGCGCCTTGCCGCTCTCCGGGTCGACGCGCACCTGCACGATGCCGCCGCCCTCCTGGAAGCTGGCGTAGGTGAGGTAGCAGTTGCCGTCGTCGTCCCAGGCCAGGTCGGGGTCGATCCCGAAGGTGCCGGCCACGAAAACGGGCTCGCTCCACGGCCCCTCCGGCCGCTCGGCATGCGTGATCAGGTGACCGTCGCGCAGCCGGCCCACATCGGTGGTGATCATCCAGAACCGGCCGTCGTGGTGCCGCAACGTCGGCGCGTAGACGCCCTGTGACGGCTCGGCAGCGGTGACCGGCCCGAGGATGTTGCCGATCTGCTCCCATCGCCGCAGGTCACGGCTGTGCAGGAGCGGCACACCGGGCGAGTACTCGAAACTGGAACAAGCCAGGTAGTAGTCGTCGCCGACACGGCACACCGTCGGGTCGGGATAGAAACCCGCGATCACCGGGACACTCATCTGCCGGATCCTTCCCATGCACTGTCGTCATTCGTCGCTGCCGTCACTGTCATCACGTCACCGCCGCCATCGCGGCCATGGACGCCAACACTGCCATCACCACCATCACCACCATCACCGCCATCACCGCGGAACGTTGAGCGGTACGCGTTCGGACTGGTACCTACCACACGCCGGAAGCGCTCGCGGAACGCGGTCGGCGACCCGAACCCGACCTGTCCCCCGATCGCCTCGACCGGCTGGTCGGTGGCTTCGAGCAGGTGCTGGGCACGACGGATCCGGGCCCGCAGCAGCCACTGGAGCGGGGTCGTCCCGGTCTGTTCCCGGAAGCGGCGGTTCAGCGTGCGGACACTCATGCCGCCCTGTGCGGCCAGATCAGCGAGAGTGAGGTCGACGGCGGTGTTCTCCTGCATCCAGCACAGCAGCGGTTCGAGACCGGCGCCACGCGGGGTCGGCGGTAGCTCGGGCACGATGAACTGGGCCTGACCGCCCTCGCGCTCCAACGGCATCACCGACAGCCGGGCGGCGTCGGCGGCAACGGCCGAACCGTGGTCGCGCCTGATCAGATGCAGACACAGGTCCAGCCCGGCGGCAGCCCCGGCCGAGGTGAGGAACTGGCCGTTGTCGACGTAGAGCACATTCGGATCGACAGTGACCAGGGGATGCCGCTCCGCCAGCACGTTGGCGCCCAGCCAGTGGGTGGTCGCCCGCAGCCCGTCGAGCAGCCCGCTCTCGGCGAGGATGAAGGCGCCGGCACAGATGGAGGCGATCCGGGCACCGCCAGCCGCGGCGTCACGGAGAAGGTCCAGGACATTTGCCGGTACGTGTACGTCCGGATCGGAGCACCCCGGCAGGATGATCGTGTCCGCGTCGAGCAAAGTGTCCAGCCCCCATGGCGCCCGCAGCGTGAAGAGCCCGGCGTCGACGGACTCGGCCACCGCGCAGATCCGCACCTCGTACGGTGTGCTCCCGTCCGCGAGCCGAACCCGGCTGAACACCTCGATCGGCGTGGCCAGGTCGAACGGGATCACCGAGTCCAGCGCGAGAACCGCCACCACATGCATGGCCGACACCTTACGAGTAGAGGTGGCCAGATTCCGTTGCAGGTGGGCAATCCAGCCAGTTCCGCAGCTGGAAACCCGCCGATAGCGTCCTTCGGCGTGACAAAGCTCCTGCTCTCCCTTCATGTTCTGGCCGCTGTCATCGCCATCGGCCCGGTGACCGTGGCGGCCAGCATGTTTCCGTCCGCGGCCCGCCGTTCCGAGGCCCGCGAGACCACCTTGCGGCTTCTGCACCGGATCTGCCGGGTGTACAGCCTCGTCGGCGTGGCCGTCCCGGTCTTCGGCCTCGCAACCGCGAGCAGCCTCGGCGTCCTCGGCGACGCCTGGCTGATCACGTCGATCGGGTTGACCGCCGCGGCCGCCCTGATCCTGGCCCTCGTGATCCTCCCCGGACAGCAGCGGGTGCTGTCCGGAAAGCCGTTTCCCCCGCCCCGCCTCGGCATGGTCACCGGAGTCTTCAACCTCCTCTGGGCCACCGTGACAGTCCTGATGATCGTCCGCCCCGGCTCGACGACGGGAGCCTGACAGTGACCGGTCCGCAGATCACGACCGACGAACCGGCCCCGGCCGTTCACCCGGTCCTGCCCATCGCCGCCTGGGTCGAGTTGCTGTCGCTGGTGGCCCTGCTGTCCAACCTGGCCACCGTCCACCTTCCGGCGATCACGTCGCTCGGCGGGCCGGTCCACGGCTGTGCCTACCTGGTCGTAGTGATCCTCGCGCTGCGTCATCCTCAGACCTCCACGATCACTCGCCTGTCGTCCCTGCTCCCCGGCATCGGCGGACTCCTCGTCCTGCGCCGGCTCCGGCTATCACCAACCCGCTGACCCAGCGGCCGCCTCAAGCCGTCACCCCACCGCTGACCCGCCGGCCCGCCTCACACGATCGCCGCAGCGCTGATGCACCGGTTCGCTTCGCACCATCACCGCAGCGCTGATCCACCCGGGTTCGCTTCGTGCCATCACCGGACCGCAAACCTGTCGGCCCGTCTCACACCGTCACCGCACCGCGATGATCACAGCGGTGGCATTGTCATCACCCCCCTTGTCAAGAGTCAGCGTCAGCAACCGCTCGACAGCCCCGGCCGGGTCGGGTTCTCCGGTCAGCAACTGCTCCAGCGCGCGGTCGTCCACCTGGTCGGAGACCCCGTCGGTGCAGATCAGAAGGAGATCCTCCGGCCGCAGGCTGATGTTGAGCAGATCGGGCTCCGGCATCGCCGGGTGGCCCGCGTAGCGGGTCAGCCGATGCCGGTCCCGGTAAGCCTCCCGCGACCCCGGCGCATACCAGCCGTTCAAGACGCCCAGCCAGGCCGCGGTGTGGTCGGTGGTGAGCAATTCGAAGCAGCCGGCTCGCATCCGGTAGACCCGTGAATCGCCCAGCTGAACGATCCAGGCCGCGGCCTCGTCCACCACCCGGCCCGTAGTCGTCATACCTCGCCCGCTATCAGCGACCAACGCCGCCAATGTGCACCCGGTCAGATCCGGGATCCGCCGTCCGGCCTCGCGCACGGCCTTCTGCACCTCGGCCACCGCGTTCCGCAGGACAGCGGGCGTGTCGCCGCTGGCCTCCCGGACGAAGGTCTCCACCGCGGTCCGCCCGGCGGCGGTGCTGCCCGGCCCGTCTCCCATTCCGTCGGCCACCACCGCCAGCGGGATCTCGTCGTCAAGGTGCAGAACGTCGAAGTTGGCCCGGTACCGGTTACCGACGACACTGCCTGCCACGGCCGAGAGCCTGCGTCCCGCCACCACCCATTCCGCGGTTCTGGTCTCCATACCGAACTCCTCTCCGAGAACCTGTCCACCACCTCACCACGCCGCACCGAGGGCTCCGCCGTCCGCTCCGCACACCCGGGCTTTGTCTCGCAAGGCGTGCGAACGCGAGGCGAAGTCCAGGCGGCGGGTGGCAGGCACCGAAAGGGCGTCAATCGCTATCGCATGCGCTTCTCCTTCTCCAGATACCGCCGAACACCGCTTCGGGTCACACCGCAACCACCGCCTTGGGCCACACCGCAACCACCACTTCAGGTCGCACCGCAACCACCACTTCAGGTCGCACCGCAACCACCGCTTTGGATCACGTCGTAGCCCCATGCGATTCACGAGGCGGAACCTGGGGGTGCTCCAGAGCGAGTCGGGGCAGGCGCCGGGCCACGGCGGAGGGCAGCCACCAGGCTCGGGGGCCGAAGAGGTGCATCACCGCCGGAAGCAGGAGGCACCGGATGATCACCGCGTCGACCAGGACCGCCACGGCCAGGCCCAGCCCGAACTGCTGCAACATCCGATCGGGTGAGAGCAGGAACGCTCCGAACACCACCACCATGATCGCTGCCGCCGCCGTGACCACCCGGCCCGTGGTGGCCAGTCCTTCCCGGACGGCACCGGCGGCATCTCGCGTCCGCTCCCACGTCTCGTGCATGCGGGCCAGCAGAAACACCTCGTAGTCCATCGACAGCCCGAACACGATCGCGAAGATCATCACCGGGATGTACGCCTCGATCGGCCCGGCCGGCACACCGAAGGCACCGCGCTGGAACACCAGGACGACGACACCCATCGCCGCGCCCACGCTGAGCAGGTTGAGCACCGCGGCCTTCACCGGGATCACCAGGGACCGGAAGAGCACGAACAACAGCAGCGTCGACAGCCCCACCACGACGCCGACGAACAGCGGCAGCCGCTCGGCGAGCGCGTCGGAGACGTCGATGACAGCAGCCGTGGGGCCACCGATCAGCACCGTCACGTCGTTGTCCCGGGCCACCGGCACGAGCACGCTGTCGCGGAGCTCTGCCACCAGCCTCTCGGTCGCCTCGTCCTGCGGGGCCGAGGCGGGGAACGCGATGACCGTGGCGACGTCACCGCTCGGGGCGGGGATCGGCGGCGTCGTGCCGGCGATGCCGGGGGTGGCTGCCAGCGCGCTCCGGACCGCACCGGCAGCGAGCTCGGCCGGCCGGCCTCCGGCGTCCACCACGACGACGAGTGGCCCGTTCACACCGGGCCCGAATCCGGTGGCCAGCAACTCGTACGCCCGAGTGCTGGTCTTGCTGTCGGAGTCGTTCCCCGCGTCGGCGAATCCGAGCCGCATGTCGAGCACCGGCAGGCAGAGCGCCCCCAGTGCGATCAACGGCAGAAGGACCGCCGGCCAGGGATGACGGGCCACGGTGTCACTCCAGCGACGCCAGAGCCGGCCCTCCTCGCGCGGTTCCTTCCCCCGGCCGGCTGCTTTCGCGGCTCGTCGGGTCATGGTGCGTTCCAGCCGTGCGCCGAACAGGCCCAGCAGCGCGGGCAGCAGCACCAGCGCGGCGATCATGGTGACCAGCACGGTGACCGCCAGCGCGACCGCGACACCCTGCAGCGCCCCGAGCCCGAGCAGAACCAGGCCGAGCAGGGCGATGATCACCGTGGTCCCGGCGAAGAAGACGGTGCGCCCCGCCGTGTCGAGAGCGGTGCGGGCCGCGGTCCGCCGGTCAGCGCCCGCGGTCAGCTCACCACGGAACCGGGAGAACACGAGCAGGGCGTAGTCGATGCCGACCCCGAGACCCACCAGGATGACCAATGGCGTGGTGAAGTCGGCGACCGTGGCGACATGTGAGGCGAGCACGACCAGGCCGATCGCGGTGCCGACGGCGAAGACCGCGATGACGATCGGCAGGCTCGCCGCCAGCAGCGAGCCGAAGAGCAGCACCAGGACCACCAGAGCGGCCAGCAGCCCAGCTCCCTCGGCGGCACCGCCTTCGGCCTCCTCCGCGGCTCGGGCCGGATCGCCACCGACCTCGACCGTCAGGCCGTCGCCGCCGACGGCACGCGCGGTCTCGATGATCTTCGAAGTCGCCGCGGCGGGAACCTCCTCGGCCGGGACGTCGAGTGCCACCGACGCGTATGCGATGGTGCCGTCCACGGAGATCGCCGTCGGTGGAGCCTCCCCCTGTGGGTAGGGACTGACCACCTCGACGACGTGCGGCAGAGCGCGCACCTCGGCCAGCATGGCCTCGACCTCGTCACGGATGCCCGGCCGGTCGACCCCGGCGGGATCACGGACGACCACCTCCAGTGTCGCCCCGGACCTGGTCGGGGCACGCTCGGCGAGGAGGGTCTGCGCTCTCTGCGACTCGGCGCCGGGCAGGGTGAAGTCGTTGTGGAAGTCGCTGCCGGCGAGGGTCGAACCGGCCGTCACAGCGATCAGGACGAACACCCACAACAGCAGGGCCAGCCAGCGATGTCGGTCGGACCAGACGGCCAGTCGTTCGAAGACGCTGAGCCTCTGCTCCCGGCCCAGAGATTCGGCCGTTCTGGTCATGAGGTTCCCTCCTGTGCTGATCCGGCCGGGTGCGGTGAGATCTGCGCGAGCCGGTGGCGCTCCGGTCCGAACTGGACGCCTGCCTGCCACGCCCGTGCCGGGTGACGGAAGGCGACGCTACGAGCGCCGGGTGCCTCACCGAAACCTCCTGAGGAGGTCATCGGCCGTACCCCTCTGGGGGTATGTCAGATGCTCCCGCGGAGGGATTCGGAGCCGGCCGGTCCGCCGTACGCTGGGCGAATGTTCGATGAGTTGAGGCCGGTGGAGGCGCCCGTGGGATGGCGCCGGATCGCGATCGACTGCGCTGCGGCGCTGTTGGCCGCGGCCTTCACCCTGATCATGCTCCAGGAGGGCGGGCTGGGCGCAGGGCAGCCCGGCTACCGCCCGCTGGATGTGCTCGGTGTCCTGCTGACCCTCGGCTCGACACTGCCACTCTGTTTCCAGACCCGCGCGCCCGAGCTGGCGTTCGGGCTCTCCGCGGCCGGCACTCTCACGCTGATCACCCTGCACTATCCCGTCGACGTTCCGCCCGGCACGCTGGTCGTGACGTTCGTGCTGGCGGACACCGTGGACCCGGAGTCCATTCTCCGACGGAGGCTGGCCATCGCCGCGGTGTCGGCCTATGTGCCCGTGGCGATCGGCCTGATGGTCCTCAACGACTTGAAGATCCACGGCATGGCGTCGGGCTTCGCCGCCTGGGCAGCCATGTTCGCACTGGTCTGGCTGGCCGGTGACCGCAACCGGCTGCGCCGCGACCGGATCACCGAGCTGGTGGTGACCGCCCGCCTCCGCGACCTCGATCTACAGGCACAACGACGTCTTGCCGCAGCGGAGGAACGCACCCGGATCGCCCGCGAGCTGCATGACTCGGCAGGGCATGCGATCAACGTGATCCTGGTCCAGGCGGGGGCCGCCCGGCTGCTGCAGGAGCGGGATCCCGAGGGGTCCCGCCGGGCCATCGAGACCGTGGAGGAGGTCGCGCACACGACGATCGCTGACATCGACCGGCTTGTTCGTGCGCTGCGGCACGGCTCGGGGCCAGCCGATCCGGCCCCGACGGACACTGCGGCCCTGGAGCAGTTGGTGGAGCGGCATCGAGCGAGCGGGCTGCAGGTCGAGACGACGTTCCACGGCGCGCCGCGGGGACTGCCCAGCAGTGTGGCGTGGGCGGCGTACCGGATTCTGCAGGAGGCACTGACCAACGCGGCTCGGCACGGCTCCGGGCGGGCCGATGTGTGGATGTCCTACGGGCCGTCCGCCGTCGACATCGAAGTGACCAATCCGATCGGAGCGGACCGCCACCCGAGCAGGCCCGCCTCGTCTCGGGCAGATGCTCTGGGGGATGGTGCAGTCCTCGACAGCTCTCGCCGGGACAGCGCTCGCCGGGACAGCACCCATCGGGACACCGCCGAGGGAACCCTGATGATCAAAGCAGAGATCCAGGGCGGCGCCGAGGGCCGCGAACGCGCCGGCGAACGTTCCAGCAGCGCCGCTGGCCGGATGACCGTGGATGAAGTCCTGGACGATGCCGGTGGTGACGAGCGCCCACGCCATACCGACACCGCCGTCCTCGACAGCAACAGCGGCCGGGCCGGCGTCCTGGCAGGCTTGGCCGGCGCTAATGAGATCGACCTGGACCATGGGCTCACCCGGCCGATCCCCGGTGGAAGGCGTCCCACTGTCGGTGGAGCTGCCCCGGCCGATGTCACGGATGTCCGCCTGCGGAGCGGCCTGGGCATCGTCGGCATGCGTGAGCGGGTGGCGCTGTTGGACGGCAGTCTCGTGACCGGCACTGCGGACGCCCCCGATGGCGAGGTCTTCCGGTTGCGGGCCCACCTGCCATATGCGGCACCGTTCGGGCCGGGGGTGCCGTTATGACCGGGCACATGGCGGATGGGCCGCTGCGGGTGCTCATCGTGGACGACGACGACCTGATGCGGGCCGGTCTGCGGGCCGTGTTGTCCAGTGACGACAGCATCGAGGTCGTCGGTGAGGCGGCCGACGGGCGGGAAGCCGTCGAGCTGGCCCGTGGTGCGGCGCCGGAGGTGGTCCTCATGGACGTGCGGATGCCCAAGCTGGACGGGATCGCCGCCACCAGGCAGTTGAGTGAGTCATTGCCCGAGGCCCGGGTTCTGATCTTGACCACTTTCGAGGATGACGACTACATCTTCGGGGCGATCAATGCGGGAGCGTCCGGGTTCCTGTTGAAGCGGACCCGGCCCGAGCAGCTCATCGAGGCCATTCACACCGTTGCCGCGGGAGATTCGCTGTTGTCGCCGTCGGTCACCCGGACCGTGATGGATCGGATGGCTACCGCCGCGCCACCCGACCCGTCCGCTGTGGTCCGGTTGCGGATGCTGACCGTGCGGGAGCGCGATGTCCTGCAGTTGGTCGCCCGGGGACGTTCGAACGCTGAGATCGCGGCGGACCTGTTCGTCGAGGAATCAACCGTCAAGACCCATGTCAAGAGAATCATCGGGAAGCTGGGGGTGCGTGACAGGGCGCAAGCGGTGGTGCTGGCCTACGAGACCGGCCTGGTCCGCCCCGGCGCGGTGCCATGACCATCACACATCGCCGGAAGTCAGGCCGGATCGGTGTCAGTGTCCAGCGGATCCGCGCTGGTAGCGGAAGGAGTGGTCAGTCTGGTTGCTTTGAGGATCTCGACCAAACCAGTGATCTCCAGAACCTGGTAGGCGTTGGGATGCACATGGTCGAGGAAGAGTTGCGCGCCTGCCTGATCCGTCAGGTCACGACACTGGAGCAGGGCTCGGATCCCCCCGGAGTCGACGAAGGTCAGGGCTGTCGCGTCCAGGTGCACCTGGGTGGAGACGTGCCGGTTCAAGGCCGCGGACAGGGTCTCGTGCAAGCGTTCGGCCTCATCGGCATCGAGTTCACCGATGAGGATCACCGTGAGATGGTCGGCCGCGTCCGGGCCGATCACCGTCAGCTCGAGGCGAGTGCTCGGAAGGTCGGTGAAATCAAATCGGCGCAGGCTCATGTAGGACCCCTGTCAGTTGAACGGGTGGTCCCTCACTGCTGAAGGCGTACTTCTGCATCTTACGGCCCCTTCCCCTCGGGGACATGCCGACACGGGCCTGGCGGGTGGTGCATGAACCTGAACGGAGGTAACGGCCGGTCGTTCGATCAGACATGACCACGTGCAGTTCTGCGGTGGACCGGTTCACCGCCGTTCATGTCATACCGACACGAGAGGATCTCGGGCAATGTTGGAGAAAGCGCCGGTTCCCGCCGCGGCCGGCTTGGCGTACACCCGTTGGGGTCTGCCCCGGCCGCCGCAGACCGTGCAGCGGATCGCCGGCGTCTTCGCCGTCGATCACTGGCACACGCCATGGACGGATGGGAACGCGCTGGACGAGGTGGTGGAGAAGAAGGACGACACGTTCGTCGGCGCGCTGTTGGACACCGCGGTGGAACCAGCGGCGCGGGTGCGTGTCATCGGTGCGCTGGGCGGACGGTTCCGGTCCCGCCGGTCAGCGGCTGAGACCCTCGTTCACCTGCTGAAACCATTGCTTGATGATTCGGATGAGACAGTGGTCGTGGCCGCCGTCGACGCGGCGGCCGACGCCGGGCCGGGCGCGGCGGTGGTCGCTGATGCGCTGGTCCGGATCGCCAGAAGTGGACTCGGGGCCGAGCAGACATCCCCCGAAGATCCGTTTACGACCAAGGAGATGCCGATCTACCCAGGACCAGCGGCCACCGCTCTCGCGATCCTGATCCGGCTGCGGGATCCGCGCTGGCGGGATCCACTGCTCGCAGCGGGGATGCCAGCTTCTGGACCTCGGCGGATGGGCTATTCGACACCTATGTGCCGGAATTCGATCAGGTAGCGATGGACGGAATCCGTCGCCGGATCCGCACACTCGTCACCGACGGCGTAACCGGCAATCCGCCGATCGGAGCAGTGTCAGCGGGACGAGAACGCCCAGGCCAGCGCGGCTCGGGCACTGTGGCGGCACGGGCACTGTGGCGGCACGGTGTGGAGCGAGGCGATCTGGTGGATGTGCTGCTGGACGGGCGGGTGATGGGGGCCGGAGGGGTGATAAGGAGCCGGAGGCAGTGGATCTGCTGGTGGAGATGGGTGCGGTGGAGGCCGTTCCGCACCTCGCCGAGCTGGCCGGACGTGATGAGCGGGCGGTGCGGTCCGGGCCCTGGGACGACGTGGTCTGGCAGGACGAGGCCTTCCGCGACCGGTTTGCGCGAGGCGGTGTTCCTACTGACGAACAATTGACGGTACGCCACAAAACTTCACAAAAGCTGCCACCACGCACGTTTCGACCGCGCGAAGTGGCGACGGTGCGAGGCCGAAACGCGGCCACCGGGCCGAAGCGAAACTCGCCGGCCCGGCGGTTGTCCGGCACGGATCACTCCGGCACGGATCACTCCGGCACGGATCACTCCGGCACGGATCACTCGACGAGTTTGTGGGGTGTGGGTGTGGGTGGCGCTTCGCTGCCCGGCCCGGTTCTCGCCGGTTCGGGGGTCTTGCGACCCGGGTCGTCGTTCAGGTCGATCGGCCGTTCCCTGGCCGGTTGCGGTGCGGGTTCGGCGATCCTGATGGCAGCGCCCTCGATCCTCATGGCAGCCCTCCGGAAGCCTGGGAGGTCTCGGATGAACCTCCGTCAGGGATCGGATACCCGCTCCGAAGCCGCATATGCCGTCGCAGCTGGCAAATACGGCGATCCAGCCAGCCGAGTCGAGGGATGAAGGCAGCCGGCCAGGAGACGGAGGACCACGGCGGGCAGAGAAGACACCGAGCGAAGCCGGCAGGCACGGGAGAAGTCCAGGACGGCTGGCGTGGGCGAACACGGGGCGACGACGAGAACCGCAGACCCGGCGAACACGACGAACACGGCGAACACGGCGAACACGGCGAACAGGGCCAAGACGAGAACCGCAGACGCGGAGAAAGGCAAGGGACAGACGCGCGCTGTGGCGGGAGGTCGAAATCGGAGGACACCGCGAAGGCGGAGGGCGGAAGACAGAGGGACGCCGGGCTGAAGGCGGAAGACGCGCGGTGGAGAAGCGGGAGCCGTGACGCGCGCGCCTCACGGTAGGGCTCGGTGGAGAGGCGAGGGCCGTGACGCGCGCGCCTCGCGGTAGGGCTCGATGGAAAAGCGAGGGCCGCGATGCGCGCGCCTCGCGGTAGGGCTCGGCGCGCGCTGCGGGTCACCAGGAAGCCTTGCGGACTCCTGGCAGTTCGCCTCGTAGGGCCAGTTCTCGGAAACGGACCCGGGACAAGCCGAATCTGGACAGGACGCCCCGTGGGCGGCCGTCTATCTGGTCCCGGCTTCGCTGGCGGCTCGGGCTGGAATCCCGGGGTAGCGACGACAGCTCACGGACCGCCTCGAAGCGGGCCGACGGGTCGGTTGCCGGGGCGGAGATCGCGGCCTTCAACTCGGCCCGGCGGGCGGCGTGGCGGGCGGCCAGGGCGACGCGGCGCTTCTCGCGCTCGGTGAGACTGCGGCGGGCCATCAGCGCACCACCCGGAGACCACGCCTAGCGGAACTGCGGCGGGACATCAGAGGTCCTCCCAGAAATGAACGCGTGATCGGGCGGCTACGGGACATCAGCAAATCTCCTGGAAAACACGCCTTGCGGGGCTGCGGCGGGCCATCAGCGGCCCTCCCGCCGAGGAACGCGCGGGGCTGCGGCGGGCCATCAGCGGCCCTCCCGCCGAGGAACGCGCGGGGCTGCGGCGGGCCATCAGCGGTCCTCCCGGAAGTCGACGTGGCGGCGTGCCAGCGGGTCGTATTTGCGCAGCACCAGGCGGTCCGGATGGGTGCGGCGGTTCTTGCGGGTCACGTAGGTGTAGCCGGTTCCGGCGGTGGACCGGAGTTTGATCACCGGACGGATGTCGGTGGATTTGGCCATCAGAGCCGCACCCCCCTGGCGCGGAGGCGGGCCGCGACCGCGTCGATGCCGTCGCGGTCGATGATCTTCAGGCCGGTGGTGCTGACGTTCAGCCTGATGGTGCGGCCGTCGGCCAGGCGGAAGCGGCGGCGCTGGACATTCGGGTTCCAGCGGCGCCGGGTGCGGCGGTGGGAGTGGGACACGGCGTTGCCGAAGCTGGGCTTGGCGCCGGTCACGTCACAGACGTTGGACATGGTGGCGACTTTACAATGAAAATCATTTCCAACAAGATGGGGGTGTGAGCATCACACCGATCACCTCAGCCGTACCCCCGTCCGTGGACCACCGGCCCGCCGTCACCGTGCTGTCGGGCTTCTCCCCCGCCGCCGTCCAGGCCGCCGCCCGGGCCCTGCTGATCGCCGACGACACACTGATCGCGATCAGTCACGACCTGAGTGGCATCCGGGACGGCCGGGTACGCCGCACGGTCGAGTCCGCCGCCCGCGTCCTGGACCGTGCCGATGTCGAGATGGTGCACGGCTGCATCTCCTGCACGCTGCGCGAGGACGTGCTGCCCACCCTGGTCCGGCTGGCCCGGGAACGACCGCGCAGCGATCAGCTACTGGTGCTGCCACCCGCCGTGGAACCCGAGGCGGTCGCGGCCGCCTGCGCGCACTGCCGGATCGACGGGCAGCCGGTGACCGAGGTGGTGCGCTTCGACTCGTACGTCACGGTGGTCGACGCCGACCGGTTCGTCGACGACCTGTGCAGCACCGACGACCTGCGGGACCGGGATCTGCACGCGGCCGGTGACGACCATCGGGCGGTCGCCGAGGTGGTCGCCCATCAGGTGGAGTTCAGCGACACCGTGGTGCTGTGGAGCCGGCCGGACACCGAGGCCGCCGACACGCACCGGGCGAGTGTGGTGGCGCACCGGCTGGCCCCGTGGTCGATTCCGGTCACGGTGGGTGGCGGTGACACCCTGGACTGCACCGCGCTGGCCCAGCAGGTCCTGCGGTCCGGCCGCCATGATCCGGATCGGCCGGGAGTGCTCGGCATGGCACTGGAGGGGCGGCCGATCGGCGTATCGGATCAGGGCACGTCGCTCGTCTTCCGGTCCCGTCGCCCGTTCCATCCGCAGCGGCTGCACGACGCGCTGGAGGAGCTGACCGAGAACGCCCTGCGCGGCCGCGGTCAGCTGTGGATCGCCGCCCAGCCGGACGCGGTGATCGCCTTCGAGTTCGCCGGCGGCGGGGTCAGCCTGGGCAGTCTCGGATACTGGCTGGCCGCGCTGCCGCCGGAACGCTGGACCGAGACGAGTGACCACCGGCGGCTCGCCGCCGACCTGGACTGGGATCCGTACTACGGCGACCGCCGCACCGTGCTGTCCCTGATCGGTCTGCACCTGGATCACACCGCGATCGTCGCGTTGCTGCGCGCCTGCCTGCTGACCGACGCGGAACTGGCCGACGGCTTCGACGCCTGGCGCCGGCTGCCCGACCCGTTCGAGGGATGTTTCCCCCTGGAAGAGACCAACGAGGAGAACTGACATGAAACCCGGCATCCACCCCACGTACGCCCCGGTCGTCTTCCGCGACAAGAGCGCCGGCTTCGCCTTCCTGACCCGCTCCACCGCGACCAGCCGGAACACCATCGACTGGGAGGACGGCAACACCTACCCGGTGATCGACGTGGAGATCTCGTCGGCCAGCCACCCGTTCTGGACCGGCCGCAACCGTCTGCTGGACACCGCCGGGCGGGTGGAGAAGTTCCGGGCGAAGTACGCCCGGGTCACCCCACGCTGAACTCGGCCAGCAGACCGGAGACGTCGAGAACCTGGTGGACGTGGGGATGCACGTCCACCAGGTCGAGTTCACAACCGCACAGCCGGGCGTCGCGACGGCACAGCAGCAGCTCCCGGATGCCGGACGAGTCGAGGAACGTCAGCCGGCTCAGGTCGATGCTGATCCGTTCCAGACCGTCCCGGTAGAGCACCTCGCCGACGGCCACCCGGATGTCACCGCAGTTGTCCCGGTCCATCTCGCCGGCGACGGTGATGACAGCCCGGACGTCGCCGGGCGCGCGGGTCTCGATGAGGAGCGGGGCGATGTCCCAGGACTGGTCGACCGGCATGGCGGAGCCCTTCAGTGCGGAGTTGGCCGCCCGCAGCCAGCGGACGGTGCCGAGGTGGGGACCCCTCACGCTCTGAGATCGGCAGCCCGACGTGGTGCCTTTCCCTGCGACCCTACTCCGTCAGGTCCCGAACGGCACGGGCATCACTGTCGTACGTTCGTGCCGCGACCAGCCGCGCCGGCACCGGCGGAAGATCGGACAACAGGGCCAGGGCGGCCGCCCGGTGCCGCTCCGGCATGGTCAGGGCCAGGCTGACGTGGGGCACCCACCGGGCCGGCGCGTGGTGTGGATTCGCCGAGCCGACCGCGCCCCACACGGCGGCGTGCAGTTCCCGCAGCCCGGGCGGGAGGGCCAGCTCGCGGACCACGGCGCGCCCGAGTAGGCGTACCCCCGCAATCGTGGTGTTGATCGGTAACGGCAACGGCGGGAGCCCGGTCAGGGAGGTGGCCGCGACGAGTGTGACGTGCGGACGGTTCGTCGGGTGCCGATGGTCGGCGAGACCGGGCAGGCCGGCGGCGCGCATCCGTTCCCAGAGGTCGCGCACACCGGCCTCGGCCGCGTCGTCGAACAGCAGCTCAACACTGTGGGTCACAGGACCCGACGGTAGCCGGGCCGGGTGCCGTCTCCCGGTGCGAATCGCGCCGGAAGGCGGCACACGTGGTTCAGATCTGGTTCTCGCCGCCGTCGACGTAGAGGTTGGCCCCGAGCATGAAGCTGCTGTCGCCGGAGGCCAGGAACGCGACGGCGGCGGCGACCTCGTCGGGACGCCCGATCCGGCCGAGCGCGATCCGGGATCCCTCGCCGGCTTTGAAGGCGGCCGCGTTCTCCGCACCGACGAGTTCGGTGATGCCGGAGGTGTCGACCGGGCCGGGCGAGATGGCGTTGACCCGGATGCCGCGCCCTTTCAGCTCGTTGGCCCAGGTGCGGGCGAACGAGCGGACCGCCGCCTTGGACGCCGAGTACGCCCCGAACGCGACTGTCGCGTTGTCGGCCGCGGTGGACGCGTTGAGGATCACCGAGGCGCCCTCGTTGAGCAGCGGGATCGCTTTCTGCACGGTGAGCATGGTGCCCTTGACGTTGACGTTGAAGACCTGCTCGATCTCCTCGACGGTGATGGTCTCGATCGTGCCGAACGACGCGGTCGCCGCGTTGGCGAACAGCACGTCGAGCCCGCGACCGCGTTCGCGCACCGCACCGTAGAGCCGGTCCAGGTCGGCCGGGTCGGTGATGTCGCCGGGGACGGCGGTCACCCCGTCGCCGATGACGTCGGCGGCCTCGTCGAGTTCGGTCCTACGCCGGCCGGTGATGAATACGTGCGCGCCTTCGGCGACCAGCCGGGCGGCGGTGGCCCGCCCGATGCCCCGGGTGCCGCCGCCGGTGATGACCGCCGTCTTGCCTTCCAACCTGCGCATGGCTTTACCTCCACAAACTTCCGCACCGCTCGGTACGGAAGTCGACCGTAGCACTTCCGATCCGGTCGGTACAGAAGGGGTATGATCGGGGTGTGACGATGGGCAGACCCCGAGGGTTCGACACCGCCGAGGCGCTGGAACGCGCCATGGTCGTCTTCTGGGAGCAGGGTTACGAGGGCGCCAGCCTCAGCGACCTCACCGGCGCCATGGGCATCACCAAGACCAGCATGTACGCCGCCTTCGGCAACAAGGAGCAGCTGTTCCGCAAGGCGCTGGACCGCTACACCGAGGGCCCCGCGTCGTATGTGGCCCGCGCCCTCGGCCAGGGCACCGCCCGCGAGGTGGCCGCCGCCTTCCTGACCGGATCGGTGCGGGCGTCCACCCGGCCCGGCTGCCCCGCCGGGTGCCTGGGCGTGCAGGGATCACTGGCCGCCGGCGAGGACGGCCGGGTGGCCCGCGACGTCCTCGCCGCGTGGCGCGACAGCGGCCGGGAGTACCTGCTGCGGCGCTTCCAGCGGGCCGCCTCCGAGGGTGACCTGCCGGCCGGCACGGACCCGGCGGTGCTCGCCCGCTACCTGATGGCGGTCGCCAACGGGATCGCCGTGCAGGCCGCTGGCGGCGCCACCCGCGAACAACTCCAGGAGGTCGCGGACATGGCCCTGGTCAGGCTTTTCTGAAAAACCCACAGATTGCGGTACGCCCTGCCGACCGTCCGTCGTGGCACCACGCAGAATCTGGATCTTCCTCGGTGGGGCGGTCGCGGCGGTCACCGGACTGACGCTCACCTACGGCACCGACATCGGCAACGCGCTGTACCTGATCACCTATCTGACCATCAGCACGATGGCCTGGACGGCCGTCCGGCAGCTCCCGGCCGGGCCGGAACGCACCCCGTGGGTGCTGGCCGCCGCCTCGCAGACGCTCTGGCTGACCGGTGACGTCATCGAGCTGATCTACCTGTACTTCGACAGCGTCCCGCCGGTCGGGCTGGCCGACGCGTTCTGGCTGGCCGGATATCCGCTGCTGGCGCTGGCCCTGATCCGGATGGCCCGGCGCCGGGCGGCCGGCAACCTGCGCGGCGCCGTCCTGGACGGGCTCACCCTGACCGTGGCGGCGGCCCTGGCCAGCTGGCAGTTCCTGATCCTGCCCGCGATCGGCTCCGGGCTGGGGCTGCTGGAGACGATCGTGCCGCCGCTGTACCCGATCGCCGACGTGGTGCTGCTCGCCGCGGTGCTGTTCATCGCGCTGTCGCCCGGCGACCGGGGTGCGCCGACCCGGCTGCTGCTCGGCGCGGTGGTGCTCTACCTGGCGGTGGACGTGGCGTACAACGTGCTGCCGCTGTTCGCCGACTACGACCTGGTGGCCCGGATCGGCCCGCTGATCATGCTGGGCAACGCCCTGGTGATCGCCGCCTGCCTGCACCCGGGGCACACCGAACTGACCCGGCCCGGCCAGCGGGTGAACCTGCTGCACCCGTCCCGGGTGGTCTTCCTGGGGCTGGCGTTCCTGACCGCGCCGACGCTGAGCCTGTTCGAGGACGGCCTGGAACGCGACGCGATAGTGGCCCTGGGCGCCACCGTGATCAGCACGGCGTTCGTGCTGTCCCGGTTCACCATCGCGGTCCGCGAGCAGGAGAAGACCCAGGCGCTGCTGGTCCACCAGGCCCGGCACGACCCGCTGACCGGGCTCGCCAACCGGGCCGTGCTCGCCGATGAACTCGCCCGCACCGGGCCGGTGGCGGTGCTCTACCTGGACCTGGACGGTTTCAAGGAGGTCAACGACGAGCACGGGCACGAGGCCGGTGACCTGGTGCTGTCGACGGTGGCGCAACGCCTGTCGACGGCGGTCCGGGCCACCGATCTCGTGGTGCGTCTCGGCGGCGACGAGTTCGTGCTGTTCTGCCCGAACCTGCCGGAGCCGGAGGCGATGAAGCTCGCCGACCGGGTGATCGGCGACCTGGCCCAGCCGATCATGTTCGGCGACCGGGTCCTGGACATCGGGGCCAGCGTCGGCATCGCCGCCTACGGGCCGGACACGCCGGCCCGTGACGGTGACGTGCTGCGCGACGCCGACCGGGCGATGTACGAGGCCAAACGGCAGGGCCGGGGCCGCTGGGTGATGGCCCGGAACTGAACCGTCAGGGCTTGCGGCCGACGGCGCAGAACTGGTCGATCTCCGGCGCGTCCTCCTCCGGGCGCCACTTGGTCACCGGGACCACACCCGGCTCGACGATCTCCAGACCGTCGAAGAACCGCCGGAGGCGCTCCGGGCTGCGCAGGTAGTACGGCTGGGCGGCGGACTCGTTCCAGATGCGGGCCGCCTCCACGTTGGCCGGGGTGATGTCGGCGCCGTCGTAGATGGCCAGATAGCTGCCGGACGGCACCCGGGACAGCGCGGTGCGCACCATCCTCTGGGCGACCGCGTCGTCCTCGATGTGGCCGAGGACGCCCATGAACAGCACCGCCACCGGCTGGGTGAAGTCGAGGGTCTCGGCCGCCTCGTCGAGCACCGTGTCCATCTGGAACATGTCGGCGTCGATGTAGTTGGTGACCCCCTCGGGGCTGCTGGTCAGCAGGGCCCGCGCGTGCGAGAGCACCAGCGGGTCGTTGTCGACGTAGACCACCTTCGACTCCGGCGCCACCGCCTGCGCCACCTCGTGGGTGTTGTTCGCCGTCGGCAGGCCGGTGCCGATGTCCAGGAACTGCCGCACCTTGGCCTCACCGGCCAGGAACCTCACGGCCCGGATCAGGTACGCCCGGCTCAGGCGCGCGCTGTCGGCCAGCTCCGGCCGGCTGGCCAGGATCTGCTCACCGACCGCCCGGTCGACGGCGAAGTTGTCCTTGCCACCGAGCAGGAAGTTCCAGATCCGAGCGGTCTGGGGAACGGTGGTGTCCAGGGTGGGGGGAAGGTCCCGGTCGTTCGGCACAGGTGCTCCTATGTGGATCTCCAGTTGCGGGTGCCGTAAGCATAGTGCGTCGATCAAACCGTCCCGAAGGCGGAAAGCAGTGCCGGCGGCACGGCACGCGGGGTTTCGGTGACCACCGGAATCGGCCCGGCGGTCGCCGGACGGTCCGGTGTCCCGCGGGCGTCGCGGGGACGTCATCCAGCGACCCGATCTCCGTGGGGCCGATCGGCGTACCGGAAATAGGTTTTCAGAGCTCCAGGGACCAGCTCACGAACCGCAACCGGGGCGTGAAGCCGGACCTCTCGTAGACCTTGATCGCGCCGAAGGGGTTGTCCGAATCGGCCTCGACCAGGGCCCGGTGGTAACCCTCGGCGGCGGCCGTGCGGAGCGCCCGCGCGATCAGGGCGCCCGCCACGCCCCGGCGACGGTAGGCGCGCTGGGTGGCGACGAACAGGAAACGGGCGTCGCGGATGCCGGTGGCCTCGGTGTCGGCGTCCCAGGACATCGCCACCAGCATGCCGGCGGGAGCCCGGGTGAGTTCGTCGCGGAGCAGGAAGCTGACGGACGGGCGGAACGCCTGGTTGGTGATCTTGCTCTTCCAGGATTCGGCTGTCATCGGGGCGCGCAACGGGTCGTCCTGGAAGGCCTCGTTGCGGATCAGCCGGAACTCGTCGTCGTTGGCCTCCGACCACGGTTCGACGCTCAGCCCGGCCGGGACCGGGGCGTCACGGATCGGGCGGTCCAGCGGATGTTCCATGTGCTGGTAGTAGCCGACCTGGGTGAACCCTTCGGCGCGCAGCAACTCGGCCAGGCCGGCCATGCTCTCCGGCTTGTGCACGTCGACGGCCATCCGCCGGCCCGGCTCGTGCAGCTCACGGGCCGCTTCCACACCGGCTTTCAGCAGCCGGGTGCCGATGCCGGTGCGGCGGTGGCTCGGGGCGACGCCGCCGTCCATGACGACCCGCTGGATCTCCTCTTCGGAGGGCTGGTAGCGGATCTTCATGAAGCCGGCCATCACGTCACCGTCGAAGGCGGCGAGGCTGCCGCGGTCCAGATCGGTGTACGGGTCGATGAGCTCCTGCAGGGTGTCCTGTTCGTCGTAGTACTCGCCGATCTGATCGGCTGCCTCCATGGCGTTGAGCAGGTCCGCGGACGCCTTGGCGTCGCCACGGTGCAACGGCCGCCAGGTGATCGGTGCTTCGCGCATTCGGCGGAGGCTACCTACCGGTTCGGTGCTTGTCGCCCCATTTACCGGGTGCCACCGAGGGCGCCGGCAGGCATCGACCGGGCCGCGACGCCGCCGGGCCCGGCCGAGGGGTGGAGCCCGGCCCTCCGGATGGCCGTCACCACCGCACCGCAGACCCGCCTCCCCTGACCGGCGCGCGGGGTTCGATCTTCGTCCGGACCGTTCCCGCGTAGTCTCGCCGGGGTGCGTTTCGAGCAGCTCGAATACCTGATGGCGGTGATTCGCCACGGGTCGCTGCGGCGGGCCGGGGAGCACCTGCACGTGTCGCAGTCCGCGCTCAGCGAGGGCATCAGCGCGCTGGAGCGGGAACTGGGCGTACCGCTGCTGGAACGGCACCGCTCCGGCGCCCGGGTGAGCCGCGAGGGCCGGGATCTGGTGCCGTTGATCGTGGAGATCCTGGGTGGGGTGGCCCGGTTGCGGGCGGCGGCCGGTGATCACGGCACGGCGGTCCGGACGATCCGGGTCGGCACGGTCAACGCCGGGACGTCGCGGCTGCTGGTTCCGGCGGTGCGGGAGTTCGGCGCGGGTCACCCGAACACGACGGTGGACGTGGCGACGATGCTCCAGTCCGGCATCGAGGAGCGCCTGCTGGAGGGCAGTCTGGACGTCGGGTTGATCAACATGTTCCCGGGCGACGACATCCCGGCCGCCCTGCACCGGACGGTGTTGCTGCACGGAGTGCCGGCGGTCTGCGTCCGTGTCGACGATCCACTGGCCGGACGGGATCAGATCAACGTCGACGATCTGCGGGTACGGCCGTTCGTGGCGATGCGCCCGGGCTACCTGATGCACCGGCTGGCCCAGCGGCTGTTCGGGGACAGGCCACCGCCGGAGACGTTCGCCACCGACGGCGCGGAGATGGGCAAGAGCCTGGTGGCCAGCGGTACCGGGCCGACGATCCTGCCGGACTACAGCATCCTGGGTGATCCCCTGGAGAGGGCCGGGGTGATCACCGCGCGACCGCTGGCCGGGGAGGTGCCACCGGTGCTGATGGTGCTGCTCCGGCGCCGGTACGACCGGGTCCCGGCCACGATCCTGGACTTCGAGCGGACGATCGAGCGGCTGGCCCGCACGGTTTAGCCGAAGGGGTGTTCGCGATGCCCGTACACCAGAGGCCTTGCCTTGTCCTATAAATCTAGCGAACCTATAGGCATTACAGGCTTCATGGAGGGCCCGTCATGTCCCTGCGGTTCCACTGGTTCCTGCCCACCAACGGCGGCGACGGCCGGCACGTCGTCGGCGGCGGCCACGGCCTCGCCCCCGGCGGCTCCGGGCGCCCCGCCGACGTCGCCTACCTGACCCAGGTCGCCCGTGCCGCCGAGGACAACGGGTTCGACGCGGCGCTCACCCCCACCGGCGCGTGGTGCGAGGACGCCTGGCTCAGCACCGCGATGCTCAGCCGGACCACCGACCGGCTCAAGTTCCTGGTCGCGTTCCGGCCCGGCGTGGTCGCGCCGTTCCTGGCCGCGCAGATGGCCGGCACCTTCCAGAACCTGTCGCACGGCCGCCTGCTGCTCAACGTGGTCACCGGTGGGGAGAGCCACGAGCAGCGGATGTACGGCGACTACCTGGACAAGGACGCCCGGTACCGTCGCTGCGACGAATTCCTGGAGATCGTGCGCCGGCTCTGGGCCGGGGAGACCGTCGACTTCCACGGCGAGCACCTGTCCGTCGACGCCGCCACGCTCGGCCAGATCCCCGATCCGGTCCCGGACATCTACTTCGGCGGCTCCTCCCCCGCCGCCGGCATCGTCGCCGCGAAGCACGCCGACGTCTACCTGACCTGGGGTGAACCGCCGGACGCGGTGGCCGCCAAGATCGCCTGGATCCGGCGGCTGGCCGCCGAGCGGGGCCGTGGCCCGGACCACCGCCCGATCCGTTTCGGCATCCGGATGCACACCATCACCCGCGACACCGCCGAGGAGGCCTGGGCGGAGGCGGACCGGCTGCTCGCCGGGATCTCGCCGGAGACGGTCGCGACCGTGCAGCGCGGCCTGCGGCTCAGCGAGTCCGAGGGCCAGAGGCGGATGCTGGCCCTGCACAACGGCTCCCGCGACCGGCTGGAGATCCACCCGAACGTCTGGGCCGGTGTCGGCCTGGTCCGCGGCGGCGCCGGAACCGCCCTGGTCGGCAGCCACGAGCAGGTCGCCGACCGGATCGCCGAATACGCCGCGCTGGGTATCGAGGAGTTCGTGCTGTCGGCGTACCCGCACCTGGAGGGCGCCTACTGGTTCGGCGAGGGCGTCCTGCCGCTGCTGGCCGAACGCGGCCTGTGGAAGGACGAACGCCCCCGCCGCCGCGGTGGCCACGCCCGCGTCCCGTTCGCGACGGCCGGCACGCCCTCCCCCAGCGCCGCGGCGGGCCGGTGAACGGGTTCGCCACCAACCAGGATCTGGACGCCGGCCGGCTGCGGCAGGCCTTCGGCGTCTTCCCCAGCGGGGTGGTGGCGCTCGCCGCCGCCGTGGACGGGGTCCCGGTCGGCTTGGCGGCCAGCTCGTTCACCTCGGTCAGCCTGGACCCGCCGCTGGTCTCGGTGTCCCTCGCGAACTCCTCGAAGACCTGGCCCGACCTGCGCCGCGCCGACCATCTCGGGGTCACCGTGCTGGCCGCGCACCACGGCCCGCTCTGCCGCCGGCTGGCCGGCCCGGTGGAACACCGCTTCGACGGCGTCCCCTTCGAGTCGTCGGCGAACGGCGCGATCACCGTGCCCGACGGCCTGGCCCGCTTCGACTGCACGATCCACCGCGAGGTGGAGGCCGGCGACCACACGATCGTCCTGCTCCGGCTGCACGCGGTGGCCCACAGCACCGACACGTCCGCCGGCCCGCTGGTCTTCCACCGCTCCACGTTCGGCCGCCTCTCCCCGGTTCCACCACCCGCCGCCGCATGACCGGCGGCTGCCACCCCGTACCGCTGAAAGGATCTTGAGATGCCCACATCGCGGCGAAGTCTGCTGATCGGCTCGCTCGGCGCCGCCTTCCTCGCCGCCGGTTGTGGCGGGCCGGACGGCGCCGGAACCGGGAGCACCACCCTGCGGATCGGCTACCAGCGGTTCGGCGGGCTGAGCCTGGCCAAGGCCCGCGGCGACGCCCCGGACGCCGAGTGGTCGCTGTTCGAAAGCGGCCCGGCCCTGACCGAGGCCCTCAAGGCGGGCGCGATCGACATCGGACAGACCGGCGAGGCACCGCCGATCTTCGCGGCGGCCGGCAGAATCAACTTCCGGATCGTCGGTACGAGTGAGCCCGTCCCGCAGGGTGAAGCCGTCCTCGTCAAGTCCGCGAAGGGATTCCGGACGTTCGCCGACCTCAAGGGCAAAACTGTCGCACTGAACAAGGGCTCCAACGTCAACTGGCTGCTCGTCAAGCTGCTGGAACAGGCGAACCTCACCATCGACGACATCAACGTCAAGTATCTGAAACCCGCCGAGGGCCGCCCCGCCTTCGACGCCGATCAGGTCGACGCGTGGATCATCTGGGATCCGTATTTCGCGCTGGCCGAGCAGCCCGGGGTCCAGGTCCTCGCCGACGCCACCGGCCTGGCCGACAACCGGGAGTACATCCTGGCCGCGCCGGACGCCGTCACCGGCAAGGCCGAGCTGATCCGCGACTTCCTCACCAGGTACCGGGCCACCACCGACTGGGGCATCGCCAACCCGGAGGAGCGGGCGCGGATCCTGGCGCCGGAGCTGAAGATCGACGAGGCCACCACCACCCGGGCGCTGGCCCGCAGCGCGAAGCCGCTCGCCCCGATCACCCCGGAGATCGGCGACGAGTTGCAGACCATCGCGGACGGCTTCACCGAGCTCGAGCTGATCCCCGGGCCGGTCGACATCAAGGAACGTGTCGACGAGACGTTCAACCAGGCGTTCCTGTGACCACCACGGTCGATCCACCCGTCGTCTCGCGGTCCACCGCGGCCCGTCGGCCACGGGCCGGGCAGCGCCGCTGGTACCGGCTGATCAGCCCGATCGTGCTGCTCGTGTCGTGGGAGGCCGCCGCCCGTACCGGAATCCTCCCGCCGGAGAAGGTGCCCGCGCCCAGCCTGGTCGCCGAGACCGGCTGGCGCCTGGCCGCCGACGGCGAACTGACCACCCATCTGCTCGACTCGCTGACCCGGGCCCTGATCGGTCTCGGCATCGGCGGCAGCCTGGCCGTGGTGCTGGCCGCCGCGGCCGCGCTGCTGCGCACCGGTGACAACGCCATCGACCCGCCGGTGCAGATGGCCCGGATGCTGCCGCACCTGGGGCTGGTACCGCTGCTGATCATCTGGGTCGGCATCGGCGAGGAACTGAAGATCAGTCTGGTGGCGCTGGGGAGCTTCTTCCCGCTGTACTTCAACACGTACGCCGGCATCCGTGACATCGACCAGCGCCTCGTCGAAGCCGCCAAGACATGTGGACTGAATCAATGGGAGCGGCTTCGTCACGTCGTGCTGCCCGGTGCGCTGCCGTCGCTCTTCCTCGGCCTGCGGCTGGCGATCGGCGCGGGCTGGCTCAGCCTCGTCGTCGGCGAACAGGTCAACGCGCAGACCGGGATCGGCTTCCTGATGATGGAGGCCCGCGAGTTCGCCCAGACCGACGTGGTCGTGCTGGGGCTGGTCGTCTACGCACTGCTCGGGCTGCTGTCCGACGTGCTCATCCGCATCCTGGAACGGAGGACCCTCACATGGCGGCGCGGTCTGCAGGCGACGTGATCGTCGCGGTCGACGGCCTGCGGCGGTCGTTCGGCGACACCGTGGTCCTGGACGGTGCTTCGCTGACCGTCGCGAAGGGCGAGGTGGTGGCCCTGCTCGGGGGCAGTGGTTCGGGCAAGAGCACCCTGCTGCGCGCGCTCGCCGGACTGGATCCGGACGCCACCGGGCGGGTGACCGTGCCGTCCGACTACGGTGTGGTGTTCCAGGAGCACCGGCTGCTGCCGTGGAAGCGGGTCGCCGACAACGTCGCCCTGGGGCTGCCCGGGGCGGACGCCCGGGGGCGGGCGGTGGCCGCGCTGACCGAGGTCGGCCTCGGCGACCGGGGCGGCGCCTGGCCCGCCGAGCTGTCCGGCGGGCAGGCGCAGCGGGTGGCGGTGGCGCGGGCGCTGGTCCGGGAGCCGTCGCTGCTGCTGCTGGACGAGCCGTTCGGCGCGCTCGACGCCCTGACCCGGCTGCGGATGCAGCAACTGCTGGAACGGCTGCGCACCCGGCACGGCTTCGCCGCCCTCCTGGTCACCCATGATGTGGACGAGGCGCTTATCCTCGCCGACCGGGCCCTGGTCCTGGAGGGCGGCCGGATCGCCGAGGAACTCCCGATCACCCTGCCCCGCCCCCGTCACCAGGACGATCCCGGTTTCGGTGGCCTGCGCCGCCATCTCCTGGACCGTCTGGGCGTCCCCGCCTCCTGACCGGGTCGGCGCCTCGTCGCGTCCTCGGCGCGTCAGGCTTCGCCGCGTCCTCGGCGCGTCAGGCTTCGCCGCCTCTTCGGCGCGTCAGGCTTCGCCGCAGATCTCGCGGATCGCCGCGGCGAAACGGTCGACGTCGTCCGGGGTGGTGTCGAAGGACGTCATCCAGCGGGCCTCGCCGGCCGCGACGTTCCAGTCGTAGAACTGGAACTCGTCGTGCAGCCGGGCCAGCGCCTTCTCCGGCAGGCGGACGAACAGCGCGTTCGACTCGACCGGGTTGATCACATCGACGTGCCGGCGGACGGCTTGATACAGGCGTGTCGCCATCGCGTTGGCGTGCGCGGCGTTGCGCTGCCACAGGTCACCCTCCAGCAGGGCGATGAACTGGGCCGAGATGAAACGCTGTTTCGAGGCCAGCTGCATGGACGTCTTGCGCAGCCGGTCGATCCCGCCGTCCAGCTCCGGGTTGAGCAGCACCACCACCTCACCCAGCATCAGGCCGTTCTTGGTGCCGCCGAACGACAGGACGTCCACACCGACGTCGGTGGTCAGCGCCCGCAAGGGCAGATCGAGGTGGACCGCCGCGTTGGCCAGCCGTGAACCGTCCATGTGCACATACATGCCGTGCTCGTGAGCCAGGTCCGTGATCGCCCGGATCTCGCCGGGGGTGTAGACGGTGCCCAGCTCGGTGGACTGGGACAGGGACACCACCTGCGGCTGGGCCCGGTGCTGGTTGTCGAAGCCGTGAGCTTCACCCTGGACGGCCCGTACCGTCAATTTGCCGTTCTCGGCCCGGACCGGCAGCAACTTGAGACCGCCGGTCTTCTCCGGGGCGCCGCCCTCGTCGACGTTGATGTGGCCGGAATCCGCACAGACGACCGCGCCCCACCGGGCGCAGACCGCCTGCAGGGCCACCACGTTGGCGCCGGTCCCGGTCAGCATCGGGAAGGCCCGCGCGGTGTCACCGAAGTGCCGGCGGAACACCTCGCCGAGCCGCTCGGTGTAGACGTCGGCGCCGTAACTGCTCTGGTGGCCGTGGTTGGCGCCGGCGATGGCGGTGAGGACCTCCGGGTGGATGCCGGAGTAGTTGTCGCTGGCGAAGCCGCGGGTGTCGATGTCATGCAGGATCACGACAATGATCTTGACGGGACCGGGTGACGCCGCGAAACCGATGCAGACGATGCTGAGCGTAGGATTTTCCGATGCTCGACTCGTACCGGCTGCGTCTGCTCGTCGCCGTCGCCGACACCGGATCCATCGCCGGGGCGGCCGCCCGGATGGGATGCAGCGCGGCGGCGGCCTCCCAGCAGCTGGCGGTGCTGGAGCGGGAGGCCCGGGCCCAGTTGCTGGAACGGTCGGCGCGCAGTGTCCGGCTGAGCACCGCCGGGCGGGTGCTCACCGACCACGCCCGCCGGATCATCACCGACCTGGAGGTGGCCGCCCGGGAGGTGGCGGCGGCCGGTTCGGAGACCGCCGCCCACCTGCGGATCGCGTCGTTCGCCACCGGCACCCGCCGGATCATGGCCCCGGCGATGATCGCGATGCGGCGCCGGCAACCGCTGATCGAGTTGACGTTCACCGAGATCGAGCCGGAGGATTCGGTCCCCGCGGTGGTGGCCGGGCAGGTGGATGTGGCGCTGACCCATCAGTACGCCGGATTCTCCGGCCCCATCAGCAACGGCCTGCACCAGCAGCTCGTCCTGACCGACCCGCTGCTGCTGGCGGTCCCGGCGTTCGCCGCGCCGCCGTCGGCTCCGGGGCTGGAGAGCAGCGAGCTACGCGCGTTCGCCGGCGCGGACTGGATCTCCGGGATCGCCGTCCAGGGGTTTCAGGCGGTCACCGAGATGGCCTGCCACCTGGCCGGTTTCGAACCGCGGGTCAAATCCCGGGCGGACACCTACTCGGTGGTCCTCGATCTGGTGGCGGCCGGTCTCGGCGTGGCCCTGATCCCCCGGTCGGCGGTGGTCCAGCGGCCGGGCGTGACGCTGCTGACCATCACCGCACCGGTGAACCTGGCCCGCAACGTGCACGTCACCACCCGCACCTCGGACCGCTCCCCCGCGGTCGCCGCCTTCCGCGAGGAACTGATCAGACAGGGACGTGCCGGCAGACGCCGCTGACCGATACCGACACGACAAGCCCGGGATGCGGTGAGGGACAGCGGGGCGACGGGGCCGGTGCCGGGCTCTGCTCGGAGCCTTCCCGGCTTCGGCCGGCCGAAGCCCGCCTGCCATGCTGGGCCGGTGACCATCGACGCCGACATCGCCCTGGTCGGGGGTGGCGGGGCGGCCAGCCTGATCCTGGCCTCCCTGACGCCGGGCCCACGGGTGGCGGTCGTCGACCCGGTGCACAAACGCGGCCAGGACCGCACCTGGGCATTCTGGGGCACTCCCGGCACTTTCCTGGATCCGCTCCTCAGCGCCAGCTGGAACGCCGTCGACGTGGTCACCCCGGCGAGCCACCGCACCCTCGACCTCCAGCCGCTGCGCTACGCCATGCTGAGGTCCGCGCCCCTCTACGACCTGGCCGATCAGAATCCGTCTGCGGTACGTGTGACCGCCCCCGCCCACACCCTGGCCGACGACGGGAACCGTGTCCTGGTCAGCGCCCCCGACGGCACCCCGCTGGTGCGCGCGTCCTGGGTCCTGGACTCCCGCCCCCGCCCACCGGCCCGGCCCGGCCGGGTCAACTGGCTGCAGCACTTCCGCGGCTGGTGGCTGGAATCGGACACACCGGTGTTCGAGCCGGGCCGTGCGGTGCTGATGGACTTCCGGACTCCGCAGCCGGCCCGGGGTGTCTCGTTCGGTTACGTGCTGCCGGTCAGTGACCGGTTCGCACTTGTCGAATACACCGAGTTCTCCCCGTCGAC
Source organism: Actinoplanes sp. G11-F43 (assembly GCF_050589265.1). NCBI lineage: Bacteria > Bacillati > Actinomycetota > Actinomycetes > Micromonosporales > Micromonosporaceae > Actinoplanes > Actinoplanes sp. G11-F43. The sequence continues at coordinate 36,786 of NZ_JBNZCE010000025.1, read as the reverse complement.
ATTGACCGGCGAGGCGTACGACACCGCGCTGCGCGGTTACGCGGCGACCCTCGGCCTGGATCTGACCGCACTGCGGGTGCGCGAGGTGGAGGACGGGGTGATCCCGATGACCGACGGTGTCTTCGAGACCCGGCCGTCACCGCGGGTGATCCGGATCGGCACCGCGGGCGGCGCGACCCGCCCGTCCACCGGGTTCACCTTCACCGCGATGGTCCGGCAGGCGTCGCGGATCGCCGCCGAGGTGGCCGCCGGCCGGCCACCGCTGCCCGGCCCGGCGTATCCGGCGCGGCATCTGTGGATGGACGCGGTGCAGTTGCGGGCCCTGGACCGGGGGCTGGTGGACGGGGTGGCGTTCTTCGAGCGGCTGTTCGAGCGCAATCCGCCGGACCGGGTGCTGCGGTTCCTGGACGGGGCCACGTCGCCGGCCGAGGAACTGGCACTGATGTCCTCGACTCCGCTGCTGCCGATGACCCGGGCGGCGTTCGGCGACGCCGCGGCCCGATTCCGTCGAGGGGTATGAATTTGCACTTGCTGTGCATTATCGTCGTCGCATGACCGCAACGTGGACGTTCGCCGTCGGCCGCTCGGATCTGGCGTCGACGAGGATCACGGAGGGTTCCACCCCCGAGCTCACCGAGGGTGAGGTGCTGCTGCGGGTCGACCGGGTCGGGGTGACCGCCAACAACATCACCTACGCTGTCCTCGGCGAGACCATGCGCTACTGGGAGTTCTTCCCCACCGACCTCGGCCCGTCGTGGGGCCTGCCCCCACTCTGGGGTTTCGCCGAGGTCGCCGAGTCCACGCTGCCCGAGATCAACACCGGACTACGGGTGTACGGGTACCTCCCGCCCGCCGGCCATCTGGTGATCCGCCCCGACCGTGTCGACGACACCGGCTTCCGGGACGGGTCACCACATCGGGCCGGGTTGCCGTCGCCGTACAACGCGTACCGCGCCACCATCGGCGATCCGGTGTACCACCCCGACCGGGAGGACCTGCTCGTCCTGTTCCGGCCGCTGTTCTTCACCTCGTTCATGCTCGCCGACCAGGTGACCGACCAGCACTTCTACGGCGCCGAGGCGATCGTGGTGTCATCGGCGTCCAGCAAGACCGCGTACGCGGCCGCTGCCGAACTCCACGGCCGCGGACCACTTCTGATCGGTCTCACCTCACCCGGGAATGTGGCGTTCACCGAGTCGCTCGGCTGTTACGACCGGGTGTTGACGTACGAGCAAGTGGTTGATCTGCCGTCGATTCCCACCGTCTATCTGGACCTGTCCGGCCGCCCGGGCACCCGCGCCGCCCTGCGGTCCCACCTGGGCGTGCAGCTGATCCGCGACATCGCGGTGGGCCTGACCAGCGGTATCCCGAACGCCGAGGCGGCCGGCGAGGTGTTCTTCGCCCCCACCCAGATGCGCAAACGCCGCCACGACTGGGGCCGGGCCGGCCTGGACGCCCGCTTCGCGACCGCCTGGCACCGTTTCGCCGCCGTCGCCGACGACTGGATCGACATCGAATCCAGCGACGGTCCCGCCGGTCTGCGCGACGCCTGGCTGTCCGTTCTGGACGGTCGAACCCCACCCCGGTCCGGCCGGACGGTGCGGCTCTGACCCCGGCTGGTTAGATCGACCCGAGTCGGCATCGGGGAGTTGTATGACGGTTTTCGGTTGTGGTGCCTGCGGGGCCGCCCTGTCGGTTCCGGTGTCCCCGGTGACGCTGCCCGAGCACGCGTCCCACCGGAGTTCGTACGGGCCGGGCTCGCATGATCCGGTGCTGGAGCCCCGTACGTACGCGGTGGATCCGTTGCCCTGCGGCCCGCCGTTCCGGCGGTGGGACCAGCTCGCCGGCGGTGAGGCCGAGGCGCTCGGCTGGTACGCACCGCGGTCCGGGATCTCCGGCGGACCGGCCGGGCGGGTGCTGCTCACGCCGGGAGACGTGCGCGGCATGGTCATCGATCCGGCGCGCGACGGTGACGGTGGATGCTGTGGACTCGCCGGCTATCAACTCAACACGGTCTGCGCCGCGTGCGGCACAGCGGTGGCCGCCTGGGCCGACGACTGCGGCTATCCGCGGGAGGTGTGGCTGGATCCGCGGGCCACCCGGGTGATCGACGACGGTCCCGGCCCCCATCCGCCGCTGAGCTGGACGGACCTGGCCGAGCATCGGCCCGGCATCCCGCCGGCCGAGCCGGAGGGCTACTGGAACCACGTCTGGACGGTGGCCGCCGGGGCCGCGACGGCTCACCTGCTGGCGGTCTCCGGCGGTGCCCGGATCCGGATCCCGGATCCGCTGACCGCCGCGATCTTCCGGCCCGTGCTCGACCGGCTGGCCGGCTCGGGGCCGGAGCGCACCCTCACCCTGGCCGGGCCCGGCCGGGCGGCTGCCGACGGTGACTTCGCCCTGGTCCCGGTGCATCCACAGACCGGCGAGATCTGGCCGGTGGATCCGCCGGTGAAGCCGGTCCCGCTGGCCTGGGACGTCTGGAGTCATCTCGCGTACCACCGTGATCCGAGGCCGGCCGGCCGCTCGGTCCCGCTGCCGCCCGAGGCGAAGGCCGAGTTGCTTCCGGGGCTGTTCTTTCCGGACGACCCGACCTTCTTCCGGGTGCTGGCCCGGCGGCCCGAGGTCCGGCAGCCGTGGCTGCGCGCCGTCTACGACCGCAGCCGTCACGACTACCGCTACTTCGACTTCGACCGCTGAATCCGCTCGGACAGGTCGATCAGCCGTTCGGCGTCGTCGACGTTCAGGGTGGGCAGGTCGAGCGGAAGCCGCCGCCCCCGATCAATCGCGGTCAGCGGTTCGGCCGGGGGTGTCTCCAGAAAATCATGGACCGGGCCGACCGCCTTGGCCACCGGCTGGGCGGCGACCGCCGCGAGCGCGCCGAGAAGCCCGCGCAGTACGGCCGGGAGCGGCCCGCGATCACCACTCCTGGTGAAACCGGGGTGGTAGAGCACATACCGCGCCCGGCTCCCGGACCGCGCGGCGAACCCGGGGCCGAGCAGATCGTTGGCCCGCCCGGCCTGCAACTGTGCGGTGACCGTCGAGTAATCGGCGGCCAGTGTCGGGTCGTCCCAGTGCACTCGGCCTCTACGCACGCCGACGCCGGCCACGTTGACGATCACCGGTGACTCGGCCCGGTCCAGGGCCGGGCGGAGTCCGAAACTGAGCAGGTAGCGGCTCAGGTAGTAGAGCGCGAACGTGCGCTCCAGTCCGTCTTCGGTGAGCACCCGGCGCGGTTCGATCCGGTTGGCGAACAGCGCGAGCGCGTCCACCACCGGGAACCCGGCGAGGATCTCGTCGACGATCCGCCGGTTCTCGGCCAGGCTCGACAGGTCCACCGGGTGGAAGCTGATCCGGCCGCCGGCCAGGGCCGCCCCGCGTTCCCGGTCCCGCCCCAGCACGAGGACCCGGTCGCCGCGCTCGGCCCGGGTCCGCGCGAGTTCCCGGCCCATTCCGTTCGTACCGCCGCTGATCACCACGACACCCATGTCCGTCATCATGGACAGGTGTCGCCGGACGACGTAAGAACGCACATGAGTGTGCCCACCCCGGTTCCGGCCGGGGAGTACGCGGCATGCCCGGTCACCGATGTGCTGCGCCTGCTGAGTGACAAGTGGGCACTGCTGTTGATCACTCTGCTGGGGCAGCGGCCGTACCGGTTCAACGAGTTGCACCGGGCGATCGACGGCATCAGTCAGCGCATGCTCACCCGCACCCTCCGTCATCTCGCATCGGACGGCCTGGTCGAGCGGGAGATCTTCGCGACGGTGCCGCCGTCGGTGGAGTACCGGCTGACCCCGCTCGGGGACAGCCTGCTGGAGCCGGTGCACGCGCTCGCCGGCTGGGCGGTGGCGCATCATCCGGAGATCGCCCGCGCGCGAGCCGCATCATCTTCTGACCGAATCGGGCCACCCGCTGACGGGAGCGGGCCACCCACTGACCGGGGCGGGCCATCCGCTGACCGGTTCGGGCCATTCGGTGACCGGGGCAGGTCACCCGCTGACCGGTTCGGATCACCCCTTGACCGCCCCGGTCAGGCCACCGACGATGCGGCGTTCGAAGAGACTGAAGAAGATCAGCGCGGGCACCATCGACAGTGAGGTGAAGGCGAGCACCTTCGCCGTGTCGACCGAATACTGCGAGGCGAACGCCTGCACCCCGAGCGGCAGGGTGAACGCGTCCTGGTCGTTGAGGATGAACAGCGGTAGCAGGTAGCTGTTCCAGCTGCTGACGAAGGCCAGGATCCCGGTGGTGATCAGGCCCGGCACGGACAGCGGGAGGACCATCCGCCAGAAGAAGCCGAGGCGGCCGCACCGGTCGATGGCCGCCGCCTCCTCGATCTCCTTCGGGATGGCACGCAGGAACGGGACCAGGATGATGATCGTGGTCGGCAGTCCGAAAGCGATCTGCGGCAGGATCACCCCGGGCAGAGTGTTCACCAGTCCCAGGTTCTTGATCAGCAGGTAGAGCGGGGTGATCGCCACCGTGATCGGGAACATCAGCCCGGCGGCGAACAGCGCGTACATCGCCGACCGGCCCCGGAAGTCGTACCGGGCCAGCACGTAACTGGCCATCACCCCGAGCGTGACGACCCCGATGGTGGTGGCGACGGCGGCGATCGTCGAGTTGCCGACCTGCCGCCAGAACACGTCGCCGGACAGCACGTCGGTGTAGTTGCCCGGCACCCACGGGTCGGGCAGCCCGGCCGGATCGACGGTGAGCTGCGAGTTCGTCCGGAACCCGCCGACGATGATGTAGAGCACCGGCCCGAGCATCAGCCCGATCAGGGCCAGGGCGGCGACGTAGACGAGGGGCATCTCCTACCGGCCTTCGGTGAGGGCGCCCTCGGTGTCGCGGCGCAGGACGAAACGCTGGTAGACCAGCGCGATGAACATCGAGACGGTGAACAGGACGACGGCGACGGCGTTGCCGTACCCGTAGTTGCCGGCGTTGCGGCCCTCGGTGACCATGTACGTCGCCATCGTCGAGGTGCCGGCGGTCGACGCGACGTACTGCCCCCAGATGATGTAGACGAGATCGAACAACTGCAGCGCGCCGATGATCGACAGGAACGCCCAGATCCGGATGGTCGGGCCGAGCAGCGGCAGGGTGATCCGCCGCTGCGTCTGCCAGTAGGACGCGCCGTCGACAGCCGCCGCCTCGGCCAGCTCCTGCGGGATGTTCTGCATGCCGGCCAGGAAGAGGATCACCGCGAACCCCACGTATTTCCAGGTCAGGATCATCATCAGGGTCCACAGGGCGAGATCCGGATCGGCCAGCCAGTCCCGGGTCAAGACATCGAGACCGATCGACTGGAGTACGCCGTTGACCGCCCCATTGGTCTGCAGCAGCAGTCCCCAGGCCGTCCCGGCGATGACCTCGGCGATCACGTACGGCACGAAGATCAGCACCCGGATCACCGACTGCCCGCGCATCCGGTGGTTGAGCAGCAGCGCCAGACCGATGGCGATCGGGCCCTGCAGGACCAGCGAGAGCACCACGATCTGGGCGTTGTGCCACAGCGCCTCGTGGAACAGCCGGTCCTGCAGGATGGTGACGTAGTTGTCCAGTCCGACGAAATCGGTCGGCGGCCCGAAGCCCTTCCACCGGTAGAAGCCGTAGTGGGCGGCCATCAGCACCGGCAGGATCACGAACCCGAGGAACATCAGGATCGCCGGCCCGGCCAGGACGGTGATCTCCGCGCGCTGAGCCCACCCGACGCGGCGGCGGTCAGCCCTTCTTCGCGGCATCGTTCACGGCCTGGATGATCCCGGCGACGTCACCCTTGTCGGCGAGCAGGTTCACCACACCGACGTTGAGTGCGTTGCCGACGTTCTGGCCGTAGATCGTGTCGAGCCATTGGGACACGTACGGCGCCTGGTTGTAGGCCTCCAGAACCGCCTTCAGGTAGTCCTCGGTGACCGCGCCCTGCGCTTGTCTACTGACCGGCAGCGAGTTGAACGCCTTGTAGTAGCCCTCCTGCACGTCCTTGGTCAGGATGAAGTTGAGGAAGTCGGCGCACTCCTTCGGCGCCTCGGCCGCACACGAGTAACCGTCCGTCCCGCCCATGATCGCGGCCGGGTCACCCTGCCCGCCGGGCACCGCCGGGAACGGGAAGAATCCCAGGTCAGGCAGCGGCTTGGCATCCTTCGTCAGGGACGCGATCACCCCCGGATCCCAGGCGCCCATCAGCTCCATGCTCGCCTTGTGGTTGGCGAGCAGACCGGCCGAACTGCCCGCGCCCTGCTGCGCGGAGGTGGTCAGGAACCCGTCGTGGAACGGCTTCGTGTCCGCGAACGCCTTCAGATCCTGCCCGGCTTTCGTCCAGCAGGCGTCGCCGAAGTTCTTGTCCTTCGCGGCCGTGTCGAGGGCGGCCGGGCTGCACGCGCGCAGGGCGAAGAAGTAGTACCAGTGGGCGGCCGGCCACGCGTCCTTGCCACCGAGCGCGATCGGCGTGCCCTGGGCCTTCAGCTTCGTGACCGCCGCGTTCAGCTCGTCCAGCGTGGCCGGCGGGGTGGTGACGCCCGCCTTCGCGAACAGATCCTTGCTGTACCAGAGACCCCCGGGCAGGATCGAGACCGGCACCGCGTACGCCTTGCCGTCGATCTGCGCGGTCTTCAGCGCGGCCTCCCCGACCGCCGCCTTCGACTCCGCGCTGATGTCGCCGGTGATGTCCTTGAGCTGGCCGGCCTCCACCATCGCGGCCATCTTCCCGCCGCCGCGCTGAAGGAAGATGTCGGGTGCCGAGCCGGAGTTCAGCGCGGTCTGCAGCTTGCCGTCCAGATCCTCGTTCTGCACCTGCTGGATCTTGATCGTGACGCCCGGGTGGGCATTCTGGAAGTCGGCGACGGTCTTCTCCCAGAACGCCTTGCCCGGCCCGGGCGTGGCGTTGTGCCAGAAGTCCATGGCGACGCTGCCGCCGCTGTCCTCCTCATCACCGCCACTACAGGCAGCCGTGCCCAGCACGCTCAACGCCATGACGGCGGCCAGCAGTCTTCTCATCGGACCTCATCTCTCCATCGGTTCATCGGACCTCATCTCTCCGTCGGGTCCGTGCGGTAGGTGGCGTGGTCGAAGTCGGCGTGGCAGCCCTCGGCGCCCAGGTCCTGCACCCAGAGCCCGACGAACGCGCCGGTGAATCCCCAGGCCTCCGGCTCGCCCGGGACGATCGTCGCGGCGTACTCGTCGGACAGCGTGGTGGCGTCGAAGGTCCCGCCCAGGTCGTTCCAGGACCCGTCGCCTATGCGGTACGCGAAAGTCAGGCTCGGCCCGTCCAGCCGGATCCGCAGCCCCACCCGCCGGTCCGGGCCGCCGTCTCCACCGGCGCCCGCCCCGGCCTGCCCGCCGAGCGGCACACGGGTGCCGGGCACCGCCGTCACCCGCCCGCTGTCGCAGGTCAGCACGCCGAGCACCGGGCTGCCGTCGTCCTCGGCGGTCACGTGCGGGAAGTACCAGTTGCGGGTGTTGTAGTACGCGGTGACACCGGCCAGCTCCCGGAAGCTCCGCGGCTCGAAGTCGACTGCCGCCTCGAAGGTGCAGCGCGCCGCCGTCACCCGCCGGGCCACCAGGCTGGGCCGCTGCCGCGCCATCGGCGACTGTCCACCCCGGATCCGCAGGTGCGAGGGCCGGCTGGACAGATCGATCCACTCGGGCCCGGCCGGCCGGCGCAGCGTCGACCACTCGGGCCCGAGCTCCGGCCCGTCGAAGTCGTCCCTGCCCTCACCCGCCACGGACCGAACCGTGCTCCCGCCCTCGGCCCAGCCGTGGCGACCTCCGGCCTGGTCCCGCCTGTCGCTATCCCCGGCCTCGGCCCAGCCGTCGCCACCCCCGGCCTGGTCCCGGCTGCCGCCGCCCCCGGCCTTCGCGTGCCCGTTCCTGTTCCCGGTCTCCCTACGCGGGTACCCGGCCGCGGCCCGCTCCTCCGGGCCGTCGGCCGATTCGCCGCGCGGCTCCCGGTCCGGCGCCGCCACCTGCTCGGCGGGCACACCCCCGGGGACGCGGGGCCATTCACCGGGTTGCCATTCCAGTCTCTGCAGGGCGGTCTCCCGGCCGAGGACACAACGACCGGACGGCGCGTACGGGCGGGCCACCAGATGTGCCAGGTACCAGTCACCGGCCGGGGTCTGGACCAGACTGCCGTGCCCGGCCTTCTGCAGTGCCAGATCCGGGCGCCCGGCCGAGGTGAGCAGTGGCCCGGACGGATCCACCTCATACCCGCCGAGCAGGTGCCGGGACCGCGCCACGGTGACCCGATGCTCCCAGCTGGTTCCGCCCTCCGCGGTGATCAGGTAGTACCAGCCGTCCTTGCGATAGACGTTCGGCGCCTCGGTGAACCCGGCCCCGGTGCCCTCGAAGATCAGGTGACCGTCCGGCCCGACCAGCCGGCGCTCCCGCGGGTCGTACTGCTGGATCTCGATGCCCGCGAACCGGTTCCGCCCCGGCCGCCAGTCGGCGCGCATCGACAGCATCCAGGACGTGCCGTCCTCGTCGTGGAAGAGCGACGCGTCGAACCCCCGGCCGTGCAGGGCCACCGGCTCCGACCACGGGCCGGTGATGCTGGGCGCGGTGATCAGGTGGTTCCGCGGATCCCAATAGCCGCCACTGAACGTCGCCACATCGGTGTAAAGCAGATGGAACAGCCCGTTCGCCCAGGTCAGGTTGGGCGCCCAGACTCCGCACGAGTCGTCGGTCCCGGTCAGGTCGAGCAGCCTGCGCTCGGTCAGGGCACCACCCAGCGGCCGCCAGCGGACCAGATCGGTCGAGTGGTGGAGACGCACTCCCGGGTACCACTCGAACGTCGACGTCGCTATGAAGTAGTCGGAACCCACCCGCAGGATCGACGGATCCGGGTGGAAGCCGGGCAGCACCGGGTTCCGGATCGTACGGACCCCGGTGGCGCTGGTGGCGATCGTCATGGTGTCCCCTCCGCGGTTGGCGGTGGCGCGGCGGCCCGATCCGCCGCGCCACGNCCCCCCCACGTCTGCGATATCGCCGGGCCTATCGGGGTGGCCGGGTCTATCGGGGTGGCCGCTCGGTCATCCGGCTCGGCAGGTGATCGTCGGCCAGGTCCAGTTGCCGTTGGCCATCACGGTCACGCCGAAGTTGTTGCCGTTGCCGTTCGGCCGGGCGGTGACCGTGCCGGACGTGCCGCTGACCGCTGCGTTCCAGCTGTTCTGCAGGGACTGGCCGCCGTTCAGGTTGAGCGTGACCGTCCAGTTGCTGGTGCCGCTGACCGCCACGTTCAGGTTGAACCGGTCGCCGAACTGCTCACCGGCCGACAGGGTCGCGGAGCAGTTGCTGCCGGTCGGCGGCGGGGTCGTCGGGTTGGTGCCGCCACCACTGCCCTCACGGACGGTGATGTCGGAGCTGCCCTGACTCTGGTAGCCCTCGGTGGCCATCACCTGGTAGCTGTGGTTGGTGCCCAGGTTGAGCCCCGCACGAGCCCACGCGTCGAAGTGGTTCGCCGTGGTGATCGTGCCCGAGCTGCGCTTCTGCTGGCGGACGCTCCAGTACTGGTAGAACGTCTGGATGCCGTCGATCGACGGCTGGTTGACCCGCTGGCTGCGCAGGATGTCGTAGGTGCCGCCGTCGGTGGTGACGGTACCCAGGCGGGTGGCGCCGCTGCTCGGGTTGTAGCTGCCGAAGTTCTCCACCACGTAGTACTCGATGAGTGGATTACGTGTCCATCCGTACAGGGCGAGGTAGGTGTTGTTGTTGCCCGGGTTGTAGGTGCCCGAGTAGGTGACCGTCCGGCGGGTGCCGGTGGCCCAGCCCTTGCCGCCGACCCAGTTGTTGGTGCTGCGGTCCCAACTGCTGGTGTACCGCCCGTCGGCACGCAGCGTCATGCTCGCGTTGCCGCTGTCCTTCCAGAACGAGAAGTAGTAGCCGTTGTGGGTGCCGGTGGTGTTGGAGCTGACGGTCCGGTCGGCCTCGGCGTGCGCGGCGTCCGCCATCGCCACGCCGGCCACGGCGGTGACGATGGCGCAGCCGACGGCGGTGAACAGGCGAGCGAGCCCTCGCCGTTGACGTTTCGGTTGGGTGGACATTGCTTCCTCCTTGGGGAAGGGCTGGCGGGGAACAGCCCCATGGACACGACAGACACACCTCGGGGTGGTGCCGGCGACCTGGACAAAGCCACCGTGAACCGTTGCCGTGCCACATGGCGGGGTGAACGGCCATCGAGAGCCGTCATTGCGGAATCGTGGCCCGCAGCCCCACCAGATGTCAACAACTTCCGGAAACGTTTCGGTAATACCACGACCTAACGCTCCCCCAACATCAACCCGCTTGAGCGTCTTGAGCTGGCAAGACAGCAGCATGCAACGATTCAAGGCGGTCGTGTCGATCGATACCCGTTTGCGATCCGGCCACCACTCTCCAAAAGTTTCGGAGCCGGGAAGCGTAATTTTTCGGTCTGCTAAGGCGACACCAGACCCATCTCGTACGCCATGATCACCAGATGCACGCGGTCCCGAGCGTTCAACTTCGTGAACAGCCGCGAGAGGTGGGCCTTCACCGTCGCCGGGCTGATGTGCAGCGCGACGGCGATCTCCGAGTTGGACCGGCCCAGCCCCACCAGGGTGAGCACTTCCCGCTCCCGCTCGGTGACGCCGTCAACCACCCGCCGAGGCCCCACCCTCAACTCCGGCCCGCGCTCCGATCCCCGGGGCGTGGACTCCGATCCCCGGGCCGTGGACCCCGATCCCCGGGGCGTGGACCCCGATGTCTCTCGCCGCAGCTCCCCGCCTGGTCCTGCGCGCGGTTCTTCCGGCGGGCCGACGAACTGCTCGATCAGACGCCGGGTGACGCTCGGCGCGATCAGCGCGTCCCCGCCCGCGACCACCCGGATCCCCGCGAGGATGTCGTCCAGCGCCATGTCCTTGACGAGGAACCCGCTGGCGCCGGCCCGAAGAGCCGCGAAGACGTATTCGTCGTCGTCGAACGTGGTGAGCATCAGCACCCGAGCCGGAGCCACCCCCGCCACGACATGCCGGGTGGCCTCGATCCCGTCCATGACAGGCATCCGAATGTCCATGACCACCACGTCGGGCCGCTGCTCCCGCACCAGCCGAACCGTCTCGACCCCGTCCCCGGCCTCCCCGACCACCATCAGATCCTCAGTGCTGTCGATGAGCACCCGCAGACCCCTACGAATCAACGGCTGGTCATCAGCCAGTACCACCCGAACACTCACCAGACCACCCGCTCTCCCTATCGCCATCCACCTGAGATCACTGTTCACGTCAGTCATGCCCGCACTGCCTCGGCCACCCCGGAACCGGGTCCTGCCGAGAACGCCTCAGCCGCACCGGAACCCCGCCCCACCCTGACCGCCTCGGCCACGCCGGAACGCCGGCTTACCCAGACCACGTCAGCCATGCCGAGACCGCGCCCTGCCCAGCCCGCCTCAGCCGCTCCGGAACCCCGCCCCACCCTGACCACGTCAACCACGCCGGAACCGCGCCCTACCGAGATCGCGTCCGTCATGCCGGGACTGGAAGCCGGGCGGTGACCTGGAATCCGCCGCCGGGATGCGGGCCCGCGGTGAAATCGCCGCCGAGCAGGGCGACACGCTCGCGCATGCCGGTGATGCCGTGGCCACTCTCCGCCACCGGCCCACCCTGGCCGTCGTCGGTGATCGCGAGGGTCAGACCCGCGGCGTCCCGGACGACGACCACGTCGCAGCGTTGGGTCCCGGAGTGACGGATCACGTTGGTCACCGCCTCCTGGACGATCCGGAACGCCGACAGATCCACATCCGGCGGCAGCGGATCCCGGCTGCCACGCCACTCCACCCGCACCTGCACGCCGGCCTCGCGAGTGCGGGCCACCAGACCGCCGAGATCGGTGAGACCAGGTGCCGGCGCGTAATCGACTGCCTCCGGCCCAGGATCGGAACGCCGCAACGTGCCGAGCATCCGGCGCAGAGCCGCAAGCGTGTCCCGGCTGGTGTCCTCGATCGCGGCGAGCGCGTCACGGGCCTCGGCCGGCTGGGTGTCGATCACCCGGCGCCCGGCGCCCGCCTGGATCGCGATGACGCCGACGCTGTGCGCGATCATGTCGTGCAGCTCGCGGGCGATCCGCAGCCGCTCGGCCTGCACGGCCCTCGCCTCGTCCTGCACGCGCTGGGCGCTGGCGAACTCGGCTCGCTGCCGGATCGAGTTCCCAACCACCCATGCGGTGACGATCACCAGCACCTGGATCACCGCGAAGCTGGCCAGATCGTCGATCTCGGCGAGGGGTGTGATGAGAAGGCCCCCGACGGCCGCCAGAGACGTGGCGGTGACCGAGAACCGGACCGATCGCACGGCGGCGGCGAGCCCCACCAGCGCGACGATGGCGGCGGCGAGAAGCAGCTGCACCGGGCGATGCGTCGCTCCCCCGTGGCCGTCGAGCATCACCACGGCGAGAAGCAACAGCAGCGACACCAGCGTCACCGCCGGCTGCCGCCTGGCGAAGCCGATGAGCAGGAGAAGCCCCGCGACGGTGAGGGCTGACTGCATCACCTGGTCGAAGGGGTTGACGGAGGCGGCAAGGATCAGAAGCAGGGAGACGACGGCGCCGCACCAGGCCAGCGCCGCCGAGCGGGTCTCGGTGGGCATGGCGTCGAGATTAGGCAGCGGACGAGGTCGTGGCATCGGACCGCGGTCCTAATACCCAGGTCTGACAAAGGGCCGTCCGGAACTTCATCCCCTGGTCCGATGCCACGCCGCCCCGAACGCGGCATGGTTGGCGCATGTTCACATCGACCCGTCAGACACGACAGATCAGCGCTGCGGTGCGGTTCTCCACACGGCCGGCCAATGCCCGGAGTGCGGTCACCGGCCGGCCGGAGCGATCGCCCTCGGCCACGAGATCACACAGCACCGCCGGATCCTGTTCGCGGACTTTCCCGCCATGGTGGAACCGGTTGAACCCGGCCACATCCAGCGGATGCATCCTGGTCTCCTGGCCGAGATGGATCGAAGCGGTCACCCGGGATCCCACGATCAGGGCGACCCGGCCAGACCAACCATGCCGGGGCAGCGGCGGGATCTCCCGCTGGGCGCGCAGGGTGAGTTGCCACAGTTCTGAGTCGGCGACGACCCGGGCGATCGGCGGCCGACCGGCGACGTCCCAGGCGGCGTAGATGGTGAAGACCGCGTGGTCGCCGACCGCGCGGGCCGGCGGTGCCCCGCCTGGTACGGCTGGTGTGCCCGTCCGGGGTGACGATCACGAACGCGAAGCGCTCGCCGTGCGGAGCCGTGGCGTCGTCGACTACTCGGTAGCCGTCGAGCGTCTTCGTGGTCGAGTCGTTGTAGTCATACAACCGCAGAGGTGGGGTGAAGGCATCCGTGCGGCCGGGCCGGACCAGGAACGTCAGTTCGGGCCCGGCCGGTTGGAGGTGGTATCCGAATCAGACACCGACGGCACCCGCGCCGACGATGAGAACGGCAGATCCGGTCACGTGTGCTCCTTCCGGAGGCCAAACCCACCGACGCTTCGCTCTACGGTCGTCAGGCGGATACTTGACGACCGTGAAGCACCCGACCGACGGCTATAACCATGGGTATAGGCGAGGATCCGGCTGTCGTCAGATCCGCTGGGAAGGAGTGAATGGCAGAGTTCCGGTCATGGAGATCGAGGGAACCACGGCACCGGTCAGCACCACCCGCATCTGGCTGCGGCGGGTCGCCGTCGGGCTGGCGTGTGTGCCGTTCGCGCTGTTCAGCCTGGTGCACACGATGGGACGGTCGGGTGATTTCGGGGTGCTGGGTGAGTGGTACGTGATGACGCCACTGACCATCGCTACCCTCCTCGCGTGGGGACTCATCGAGAAGACGGTCATCTGGCCCACCAAGTAGCGGTTCAGCGGGCGTACTCGTCGGTGTCGGGGCTCTACATCGACCTGTTCGGCAGTACGGCCAAGGTGCACTCCGACGATCTTGACCTGGTCGGGCGGCACCTGCGACGGCCCGGGACGGTGCTCGATCTGGGGTGCGGGCCGGGCCACTACACCGGATACCTGCGCTCGCTGGGGGTCGAGGCGGTCGGGATCGACATGGTTCCCGAATTCGTCGAGCATGCCCGGCGCGCTGATCCGGATGGCGACTATCGGATCGGTGAGATGCGGGAACTCGCTTTTGACGACCGTACCGTCGCGGGGATCCTGGTCTGGTACTCGCTGATCCATCTGCCGCCGCCGGAACTGGACGGGGTGCTGAGGGAATTGCGGCGGGTGCTGGCTCCGGGCGGGGTGCTGGTTGCCGGATTCTTCAGGGGCGAGGACAGCGGGGACGGCAGGGATGGCGGGAACGGCAAGGACGGCAGGGAGGGCAAGGGCGGCAGGGACGTCGACGGCGTCGAGGCGTTCGAGCACAAGGTGATCACCGCCTACCGGTGGCCGATGGACGTCTTCGCGGAACGGCTGTCGCGGGCCGGCTTCACCGAGGTGGAACGGCAGAGCCGCCCGGCACAGGACGGCCGCCGTACGCACGCCGCACTGGTGGCACAGGCCGGTGCGTGAAACCGAGAAGGCGGGCGGGGTCAGTCCGGGGCTACGACGCCGGGCTGGACGGTCAAGGTGGCTGTGGTCGTGTCGATGGTGGCCCGGGTGCCCAGGGGGATCGTCAGCTGGCCGTTGCCGTGGCCGATGCGGAGGCCGCCCAGAACCGGGACGCCCAGTCCTCCCAGACGGTCCTGGACCGCCTGCGCGGCCGTCCACTGGCCGGCCGTCACCGGGGCGTTGGTGAACTGGCCGAGCGCCACGCCCGCGAGGTGGCGTAGGGCGCCCGACCGGATCAGGTGGGTCAGCATCCGGTCGTAGCTGTACGGGGCCTCGTCCACATCCTCGAACACCAGGATCGCGCCGCGGAGATCGGACATGTCGGGCGTACCGAAACCGGCCTGAAGCATGGTCAGGTTGCCGCCGAGCAATGGTCCGGTGGCGCGGCCGGGGACCGACACCGCAGCGCTGGGCTCGGCCGGATCGCTGGTCAGGGTGATCGGGTCGGTGGTCATGATCGCGCGGCGCAGGGATTCGATCTCGGCCGGGCCGGTGCGGGAGTCGGTCCAGGCCACCATCGGGCCGTAGAAGCTGACGAGGCGCGCGCCGGTCCAGAGCCGGCCGCTGAGCACGGTCATGTCGCTGAAGCCGACGAACACGCGCGGATCCCGGCGGACCGCCGTCAGGTCGAGGCCGTCGATGATCCGCTGGGTGCCGTATCCGCCCCGGGCGGCGAACACCCCGCGCACCCCGGGGTCGCGGAAGGCGGCGTTCAGGTCGGCGAGCCGGTCGGCGTCGGTGCCGGCCAGGTAGCCGTACCGGTCGTACAGGTGTGCCCCGGTCTCCACCACCAGCCCGAAGCTCTCCAGGATCTGGATGCCCCGGGCGAGCCGGGTGGTGTCCGGCACCCCGGCGGGCGCGACGACCCGGACCCGGTCGCCGGGCCGCAGAGCCGGTGGCCGGACCACGGGCCGCGCACCGGCACGAGCGTGAGCGTGCGCGGGGGCGACGGTGGCGCCGGCGACGACGGAGGCGGCGGCAGCGGACGCGGCGGCAGCGGAGGCGATCAGGGCGCGACGGGAGATCTCCATGAGGCGAACGCTGCCCCGAACCCGCCACCCAGTCAAGACCATCGATTTACCTCATCCGGGTGGCGGCGACGGCCGAAACACAGGGAGGAAGGAGAGATCCTTGTCAGGTGGCAAATGGCTCACGGTGCAGTACACCATCTTCGCCGTGGCGCTGGGCGGGGTAGCCGCGGTCGCGCTCACCGGATTCACCACCGCCGGGCGGGTCGCCGGGCCGGCCATGCTGTTCTACGACGTGGTCGCGGTGGTGTTCGGGTTCCGGGCGTACCGGCATCCGGGCCTGGCCCGGCCGTTGCGCCCGGCGGTCCGCACGTTCACCGTCACCGCCGTGCTCATCCTGTCCATCTCGCTGACCTTCTCGGTCACCGGCACCACCGCGTTCCCGCAGCCGGGCGACGTCATGCACCTGGCCACGATGATCGCGTTGTTCGTCGGGCTGCTGCAGGTGCCGCTGCGCCGGGCCGGCAAGCGGGAGAGCTGGAAGCTGCTGCTGGACTCCGGCACGGTGGTGCTCGGCGCGGCGATGGTGCTCTGGTACGTGGCGATCGGCCCGGCCCTGGACAACACCGCCGACCTGGCGAAACCGGGCCTGGTGCTGGCCGCGGCCGGCTATCCGGTGGTCGACCTGCTGGTGCTGTTCGCGCTGGCCCGGCTGCTGTTGCGGGGTACCGGCCTGATCGGCCCCCGGCCGCTGTGGCTGCTCGGCCTGGGTGTGGTGTCGCTGCTGGGGTCGGACGCCTATCTGGGCTGGGCGCAGGCGCACATGGCGGTGGTGCCGCGGACCACGTTCGATTTCGCCTGCTGGCTGATCATCCACTTCCTGTTCGCCTGCACTCTGATCGAACTGTGGCGGCAGGCGGCGCATCCGGTCGCGCTGGACGGCCCGCGCCGCCGCCGGGTGGCCGGCAAGCTGCCCTATCTCGGCATCGGGGTGGGTTACACGCTGATGGCCGTGGCCACCTTCCACGAGAGTAGCCTGTTCCCGTGGTCGGGCCTGGTGCTCGGCGGGATGGGCATCACCGGCATGGTGGTGGCCCGCCAGCTGCTGGTGCAGCGGGAGAGCACCGAGGCGGCCGAGACCGACGCGCTGACCGGTCTGGCGAACCGGGCCCGCCTGCACGACGAGCTGAACCACGCGCTGCGCCGGGGCGGCCGGACCGGGGTGCTGCTGATCGACCTGAACGGGTTCAAGGGTGTCAACGACCGCCTCGGCCACCAGGTCGGTGACGGTCTGCTGGTGGCGGTGGCCGGTGCCATGTCGCGGGCGGTCCGCGGTGACGACATGGTCGGCCGGCTGGGCGGGGACGAGTTCGCGGTGGTGGTGAAGGCGGTGTCCGGGGAGGCTGACGCGGTCGCGGTGGCGAAGCGGATCACCGAGGCGATCGCCGGGCCGTTCGTCGTCGGTGACCTGCCGATGAGCGCGTCGGCGAGCATCGGGGTGGCGGTCAGTGATCCGGGTGAGACCGGCGCGGACGGTCTGCTGCACCGGGCGGACGTGGCGATGTACGACGTGAAGCGCCGTGGTTCCGGCTGGCAGGCGTGGCATCCGGGGCTGGGCGCCGACGTCACCCCGGAGCAGGGACCGGAGAGCGAACTGCGCGAGCTGCTGGACGCGCCGCCGGACGACGGGCGGCTGTCGGTGGCGTACCGGCCGATCTTCTCCCTGAACGGTGACCGGATCGGCGCGGACGCGATGCTGTGCTGGAACGGCCGGGTGCTGTCGGCGGAGCTGCTGGCGGTCGCGGCCCGGACCGGCGCGACCGCCCGGCTCGGCGACCGGTTGCTGTCGCTGGTGCCGGCCGCGCCGCCGGCCGGCGGGTTCACCGTGGTCGCGGTGGACTCCGAACAGTTGCGCCGCCCCGGATTCCACGCGCCCGGCCTGGTCCTGGAGGTCCCGTCAGCATCACAGGATCAAGACCTTCTGACCGATTTGCGTACGGCCGGAGCACGCATCGCCGTCCGCGACTTCGGCACCTCGTTCGCTGACCTGACGGCCCTGTCCACGATGCCGGTGGACTTCCTGCGGCTGGACGCCCCACCCGTGGGAGCGACCGCCGAGGCGCTGATCCGTCTCGGTCAGACCCTCGGTCTGACCGTTCTGACCCACGGCCTGGAGATACCGCCGGACGCCGCTCAGGAGTCGGTCAGCGCGGCGGCCCGCTCCCACAGCCGGGCACCGAACGCCGGGTCCGCCGCGGCCCGGTGACGCACCGGCCGCGGGGTGAGCCGGTCGAAGTAGCCGGTGGCCGGAGTCGCCACGGTGGCCAGGTGGACGAGGGGTTCGGCACCCTCCTCCGGCGATCTGGTGAACCGACGCCCGGCCGCCGACCGCTGCACCCACCCGACGGCCGGGGTCTGGCGGGCCAGCCCGGACCGGACCGTTCCCGGGTGGAAGGCCACCGCGCGTACGTTGGCCGGGGTCCTCTTCTCGATCTCGGCGGCGTGCAGGATGTTGGCCAGTTTCGCCCCCGCGTAGCCGCCGGTGCCGCCGAGGTCGTCCGGGTCCAGGCGCCCGAACCGGTACAGGCTGCTGCTCGTGTTGACGACTCGCGCGTCCGGTGCTTCGGCGAGCCGGTCCAGCAACAGGTTCGTCAGCAGGAAGGGCGACAGAAAATTGACCTGTACGCCGGTCTCGTGACCATTCTCGGTCAGCTTGCTCCCGGTCGGGCCCATGCCCGCGTTGTTGGCCAGCACGTCGATCCGGGGCAGCCGGTCCAGCAGTTCACCGGCGAGCCGCCGCACGTCGTCGAACCGGGTGAAGTCGACGGTGAACCCGATGCCCCCGGTCTCCGCGGCCACCGCCGCGGTGGCCTGCGCGGAACGGCCCACCACGGCCACGGTCATCCCCCGCGCGGCCAGCCGTCGTGCCGCCGCCGCCCCGATGCCGGAGCTGGCCCCGGTGATCACGATCGTTGTCATGCCGACGGACGCTACGACCGTTTCTGATAGCCGTGCAGAGAGCTGATGATCCTGGTACGCCGAGCACCAGGATGCGCGGGCCGGCGCGCGTTATCGTGGGCGTGTGACGGCGCTCGGGGAGTATCTGCGCGCCCGCCGCGCCCTGCTGCGCCCCGCCGACGTCGGCCTGCCGTCGACCGCCCGGCGCCGGGTGCCCGGCCTGCGGCGCGAGGAGGTGGCCCTGCTCGCCGGGATCAGCGCCGACTACTACCTCCAGCTCGAACAGGGCCGGGACCGGCGGCCGTCAGCGGAGATCCTGACCGCTCTGGCCGGGGCGCTGCGGCTGGACGGCGCGGCGACGGCACACCTGTTCGCGCTGACGATGCCCGCGCCCGGCCGCCCGCCACCGGACCCGTCGGTGCCGCCCCGGCTGCTGCGGATGCTGGCGGCATGGGCGGAGACCCCGGCGTACGTGCAGAACGATCTGTTCGACGTACTGGCGGCGAATGATCTCGCTCTTGATCTGTCGCCACTGCACCGGCCCGGCGTGAACCTGGTCCGGGAGGCGTTCCGGGCCCCGCTCCCGCCCGGCCCCGATCCGCGCCCCGATCTGGTGGCATGCCTGCGAGGGCTGGCCGATCAGTCCGATCCGTCCCTGAATTCCCTGGTCAGCGAGCTTTCCGCGACCAGCGGCGAGTTCCGGCGGCTGTGGTCCCGGCACGACGTGCGCGGCCACACCAGCGGGCGGCTGGCCTTCGACCACCCGGACGCGGGCCGGATCGAGCTGTCCTTCGAGCGGATGATCGTCCCGTCCGCCCCGGGCCGGCACCTGGTCGTCTACACCGCCGACCGGGACTCACCCTCCGAGGCGGCGCTGCGGACCGTCGCCCGCCGGGCCCGGCACCGGTCCGCGCTCCCTCCCGATCCGCGGCCGTCTCCCGGCGGTCGGCTGTCGCGATGAAGACGTTGGGGATACGCCGATCGGGCCCCGTAGATCGGGTCGCCCTGCATCGTCCGCGCCAGGTCCGCGCCACTGACGGACCGTCCGGCGACCGCCGGGCCGAATGCGGTGGGCACGGGAAGGCCCCGGCCGAGCAGCGAAAGCCGGCCCGTGCACACGCTCACGGGCCGAGTGCTCCCGGCGCGCGCCCCAGGCCCGGCAGGCGATCACCAACCGGCAGGCGTGCGACCTCGCGGGACCTGGATTCGATCATGGACGGTGCTCTCAGCCCCGGGCCGCCAAGGCGTCGAGCACCTCACGGATCGCGGTCAGGCTGGCCTCCCGGTCGGCGGCGCCGTCCAGTTCCACCGCGATCGGTCCCCGGTACGGCCCACCGTCCAGCAGTGACAGCGTCTCCCGCAGCGGCAGCGTGCCGGCGCCCAGCGGCAGATGATCGTCGATCACACCGTCGTTATCGGTCAGCTGCACGTGCCCGATCCGGGATCCGGCGGCCGCCAGGAACTCCGGCACGCCTCCGGGCAGCAGGTGGGCATGGCCGAGATCGGCACAGTACGTCAGTGCGGGCGATCCCGCGGCGTCGATGATCTCGCGCACCTCCGCGGCGGTGCAGCCCAGATAGCGGATCTCCGCCTCGGCCGGCAGCACGTTCATGTTCTCCAGCGCCAGGGTCACCCCGCGGGCCTCGGCCTCCACGGCGAGCAACGTCGCCGACCGCCTCGCGCACCGAGCCCGGACCGTTCACCTGCACCTCCCCGAACGCTGGCCCTGGCCGGCAGCGTTCGACAACCTGTTCACCGCCGTCCAGACCACACCCGCCCGAACAGCCCGAAACCACCAAAATCAGGCAACCCGCCCACAGGCCACAAATCCGACTCCACCCCGACTCACCGCATCCCGGAGCAAACCGATCACGCCATTGGCGAGTTCGGCATTCCCGCAACCAACCAGCACTGAAAGCTATTCACCGAGCTACGGCGCCAACCTCGTCGGTGGATCGAGGCTGAGATCCGAATTCGACGCTTATCCGCCGGCCGGCGATCGTCAATCGTCTTCGCCGATACTCTCAACCTTGGCCGGCAGCTTCTCGGATTAACTCCTTCTGGCGGGCGATCGCACCCATGCACCTGTCATTCGCCAGCTCAACAGCAAGGACTACGTCCTCAGATGTTCCGACGGGAAACTCAGGAAGGTCCTCGCAGTCCCGAACAACATCATAGAGAGCGGACAGCACCGCTTCGGTGCTGTCAACTCCAATCTTGAGGGGATTCGCTGCAACGCAATACGACAGGCCCATGAAGAGTTGCCACAACGGCAGGACGTCGAAGTCCTCGGAAAGCTCGATCAGTTCATCGAAGATCTCGTCGTTCGGTCCCCCGTCGCTGGATCCGCTGACGGCAGCACGAATTGAGCGGATCGCCGCCTCGACCGCAATTCCCGCCTCTCCGGTAAGCAACCCTCGGGCAGCATCAGGCAGCGAGGCGACGGTGTCGTTTATCACGTCCGAAACAAGTTCGATACGTTGAACCGAGGAAATGGTTCTGAGTAGAGCCACTTCGGCAATCATTTCTCGATCCCACAGCGATCTCATTGCTATCCCCACCCGACAAGGTCGACGCCTTCATGCCCCGCGACACGTACCGCACAACCTTGATAGCTCGGCGTACCCGGCTCACATGGCTTACGGTGCGGTGTCAAACGACCCGTTCCCGAAATCTCCCCCTTATTCATAGCATTAAGCAGAATGTGCTCAGCATGAGTCTGCTTTGGATCAATGCCAAGAAGCCTCTTTCCGGAGACCCGTTGATAGCCAAGCTCCTCGGCCAGCTTCCGCATTCTAGGCGATGACTTGTTGCTACTTACCGTGAAAAACTTATCTCCTCCGATGACAGCCGTAACAACGGTAATCTTACGTTCAGCCTTCCTTCTGCTCGCCCAGGCCTTCTCTTTCTCCTCGTCGGTGTATCCCGCCATGACTTCTGGATCAGTCAGATGAGAGGCATATTCTTGGTGCAACGCTCGCGCATCGGCAAGAAGTTGCTCGTCCGACGGGCAGGGGTAATCACCATTGTTGTTGTGTACGAGGACCGACGTCGCGTCGGCGATTACATAGTACGTGTGGATGTCGTCGACGGTGAGGTCGCGCATCACCTCGGCGCCGGTGAAGTTCCGGACCTTGGTTACGTACTGGAGTTCGCCGTTCGGGCCTATCAGGGTGGATTCGCCCGCGACCAGGTCGGCCGCGTTCACCCACTCGTCGGTGGTCTCGTCCCAGAACGGATGGTGAGCAGTGGTCTCCAGGACCGTTGAAGAGTCCGGCTCCTCGGTCGGGCCCCGGGTACTGCGGCCGCCTCTGCCCTCGGACACCGTCTCCGCGTCGTCATCCGTCGCCGGCTTCGTTGACACCGTGACATCGGTCAACTCGTAGTCACGGTTGGCGTGCAGCAGCGTTACCTCGCGCGCACCCTCCTCACCCGTCACCGGATCCTTCGCCGCCACCTTGTCGCCGATGGAGATGTCGGCGATTCGGCGGGTGGTGCCATCGGCCATCAGGACTCGGGTGTCCGGGTCGAAGCTGTGCTTCGGCGGCGGGATCGGGCAACCGACCTCGGTCACCTGGTCGGAGCCCAACTCGACAGCCTGCGTCCGCTGTTCCTGCGCGGACCGTCTCGGCTGCTGGCTGTTCTGTGTCTTCGTCTCCCGCGGCTTGGCGTTGGTCGGCTTGTCCTGGGACTTCGGCCTGGTCTGCGGGGCGGGCTTCTTCGCCTGCTGGGCCGGGGCCGGTTTGCGCTCGGTGCGCGCCTGGGCCCGCTGTTTCTGGGCCTGCTGTTTCTTCCTCTCCTCGACCTTCTTGGCCGGGGGCTTCGTCTTCTTCTTCGGCGGCTTCGGGCGCTTCGGCACCTTCGACATCACGTCGGCCAGATGTTTGCGGGCCTGGCCCAGCAGCGCCTGCGACTGGCGCATGGCGGTGGTGGCGGCGTCCACGATTCTGCGCCATGTCCGGTAGCCGTCGAGGGCCCGGTTGATGGACTTGACGAAGGTGGCGAACATCTTGATGCCCTTGATCGGGCCGGCGAAGTTCATCGCCAGGTCGACGCAGTCCATCAGGCTGCCCTGGAGGCAGCCCATCACGGAGTAGTAGCCGATCATGTCGAGGAGCATCCCGACGCCTACCTGGAGCAGGATGCTCAGCAGGTCGGTGCGGCTCTCCCGTTCGGCCCGCTGGTATTCGGCCTCCTGCCGGGCGATCTCGGCGCCGGTGGCCTTCATCTCCCGGTCGCGGGTCTCCATCGCCTGGTTGTAGAGATCCAGGGCCTTCTGGTATTTCCGCAGTTCACACGCGTAGTCGTAGGTGCCGCACTTGCCGTCCACCGCGTTGCCGGTGGTGTCGGTGTTGGTGACCGGGTTGCCCTCGGCGTACGCGAACCGGTTGGCCGAACCCGACGTCGGAGTCGGACTGTTGTTCGCCGTGTCCCGGGTGTCGAAGGTGCCGGTCGCCGGGTCGTACCAGCGCGACCACATGTTGACCTTGCCGGTGGTCTGGTCGGTCCACTCCTGCTGATAGCCGAGCTTGCCGACCATCCCACCGGACGCCAGGACCTTGCCCCACGGGTCGTAGGTGACCGACCCGGTCAGAGCGGTGCCGGTGGCGGTGAACTCGCCGACCACGTCGGTGTGGATGTCGGTCCAGGCGTACCGCTGGTTGCTGCCGGACGTGACGCCCACGAGCTGGTCCGAGGTGTCCCGGACGTACTTGTTGACGCCGTCGGTGGCCAGGTCGTTGCCGAGACCGGTGTAGGTGAAGTTCGGCTGGATGACACGACCCAGGCCGTCATAGGAATACCGGCTGCTGCCCTGCGAGATCACCTGGTTGAACGCGTCGGTGACCGTGTCCACCCGCTGCCCACCGCTGACGGTGGAGGACAGCGTGCCTCGCGCGGTGTACTCGTAGGTGGCACCGGTCGTATCCGACACCAGCTGGTTGCGCTGGTCGTAGGTGAAGACGGTGTTCCCGGCCTGCACCCGGTTGCCCGAGTCGTCGTAGGCGTACAGCACCGGGTCGGTGCCGTTGTCCCACTGGGTCAGACGCCCGGCCCAGTCGTAGGAGTACTTGTTGGTCGACGCCCCGTTGAAACCGGTCGTGGTCTTCTGCGCGAGGGTGTCGTCGACGTTCCAGACGTAGGCGATCCTGCCGACCGAGGCACCGGCCGACTTCACCTCGTCACTGGTCAGCTGATGCAGCGGGTTGTAGCCGAAGGTGCGGGTCTTGGAACCACCGTAGGTGATCTCTCTGACCTGGTTCAGCTCGTTGTACTTGTAGGCGAGGCTGGTCGTGCCGTTCGTCAACGTCGACAGGCGGCCCTTGTCGTAGCCGTACGTCGTGGTTCCGGCCGCATCGCTGCGCGTCGCGAGGGCACCATCGGAGTTGTACGTGTACGACGAGTTGCCCGACACACCGGTGATCGAGCGGACCAGACCACGGTCGTCGTACGCGATCTCGTTCCGGCCCGCCGCACCGGTGAACGACGTCATCCGGCCGGCCCGGTCATAGGTGTACTCGCGGTCCGCCGTGGCCACCTGCGCCCCGGTCCCGGAGCTGGTGGTCACCCGGCCCATCACGTCATACGACGAGGTGACCGTGACACCGCCGGGCGAGTCCATCCGGACCATCCGGCCGCCCACGTCGTACGTCGACGTGAACGTCCGGTCGGCCGCGCCGGGGGTGGACGCGGTGGCCGGCTCGATCTGTGCCTCCGGCAGACCCCACGTGTTGTACGTGGTCAGGAAGTCGTTCCCGTTCCCGTCGGTGAACCGGACCCGGTTGCCGCCCTTGTCGTAGCCGAACCTCGTGTGGATCTTGCGTTGGCTGTTGACCGGTTCGTATTGATCGGTCAGCTGCCCGAGCGCGTCATAGACGAACTCGGTCTCCCGCTTGTCGGCCACAGTGCTGTACGCGTTGCTGGCCCGCACCGGGTTGCCCGCGATGTCGTACGTCTGCGTGCGGGTGCGCAGCGCCCCACCGGTGCCGCCCGGCCCGAATTCGGAGCTGCTGACGGTACGCCCGGCGAAGTCGTAGGTGACGGTGGAGTACGACTTGTCGGCGGCGATCACCTTCACCGGCCGCCCGGCGCCGTCGTACTCCGTCGTGGTGGTGTTGTCCGCACCGTCGACCACGGTGAGCTGCTCGCCGACGCTGTTGTAGGTGGCCTTGGTGACCAGACCGGACGGCGAGGTGATCGAGGTCGGCCACGGCTCGTCGCCGTACCCGTACGTGGTGACGTGGGTCTTGTTGTCCTGGCGCACCGAGGCGGTGCTGTCCTTGGTCCGGCCCAGATAGTCGTAGGTGGTGGAGACCGTGGCACCCTGCGGGTCGGTGTACGACAGCAGGTCACCGTTGTCGGCGTAGGTGTAGGCGCTCACCCCGTCATCGGGCGTGACGACCTTGGTGGTACGGCCGAGGGTGTCGTACTCGTAGGACGTCTCGGCCCCGTACGGATCGGTGGTCTTGAGGATCTGGCCGACCGCGTTGTACTCGATCTGCTTGGTGGCGGTGAGGTCCTCGCCGTCCGGTGTCCGATAGGTCGGGGACTTGGACTTCACCATCCGGCCGACCGCGTCGTATTCGTTGACGCTGACCTGGCCGTTGCGGTCCTGCTGCTCGGTCACCTCGCCGAAGGTGTTGTAGCCGACCCTGGTGAACGACGGCATCGGAATCGACCCGCCCTCGGGCTTCACCGGCGGCAGCATCGTGGTGACCGGGCGGCCGACCTCGTCGTACTCGATGGTGGTGGTGTTGCCCTTCGGATCGGTGACGGCGGCCACCGAACCGTCCGCCAGCAGCCGATACGTCGTCCGGCTCACCTGCGCGTCGGCGGCCGGCTGCACACCGGTGCGGATGTCGGTGATCTGCGCCGCGGTCAGCGCCCGCTGATAGGTGCGGACGTCGTCGATCTGGCCGGCGAAGCCACCACCGATGGTCAGATCGGTGGCCCGGTTGTTGAACGGCTTGGCGGTCGAGAGCGTCGAGCGGACCGTGCCGTTGACATACAGCTGAGCCGTCCGCGAGGCCGGGTCGACGACCACGGCCAGGTGCTCCCAACCGGTGCCGGCCGCGACCGTGGCCGGCGGGGTGGCCGGCAGCACGGTGGCCGAACCGTCCGTGATCTCCCGGACCGCCATCCGCATCTGCCAGGACTTCGACTGCGCGTGGTAGAAGACGGTCAGCGCGGGACCGCCGATGTCACCACCCAGCGTCACCACCGGCCGGTCCGCCGAGTCGGCACCCGCGCCGAGCTTGGCCAGGGCACTGATCGTGTACGGACGCTGGGCGTCGACCGCCGGCTGCCCGGTGATCGCACCGGCGGCACCGGTGAACGAGGCGGAACCCGCCGACCAGGTCACCGCACCGGACACCGTGGCATGGTTGTTGCCGGTCGCGTCGGCAGCCGTGGTCCCGGACGTCTCGTCCAGCTTCCACCGGGCGGTCGGCGTCACAGCGCTCGACAGGTAGGTGGTCTGCTGCTGCAGACGGCCCAGCCGGTCGTACATGCTGTCGGATTCGGACAGCAGCACACCACCCGAGTTCAGCCTGGTGTTGACCACGTCGTCGTCGACGGAGTACCCGAAGCTGGTGGTACGCGCGGTGCCGTTCACGTCGACGGTGGCCGTGGTGTTCCGGCCGGCCGCGTCGTACGTGTAATCGGTCCTGGTCTTCCCGTTGTTGGTGACCTGGCTGATCACCTTGCCGGCCGGGTTGTACGTGTTGCGCTCCAGCACGTGCGAGTTCGTGCCGTCGGTGCGTGTGACGGTGAGCAGCAGGTTGTTGTCGGTGTAGGTGTACTCGTTGCGCGCCCCGCTGGCATCGGTCTCCGAGGCGAGCCGGCCGGCCGGGTCGTACGCCAGCGACCGGACGGTGATCTCCCGCTCGCCGTCGTCGATGATCGTCGCCAGCTCGTTCCCGGCGGCGTCGAACCTGGTCACGACCGCGGTGCCGTCCGGGTGCTCCTGCCGGACCACACGGCCGTACCCGTCGTACCGCAATCGGGTGATGTTGTTGTTCTGGTCGGTCTCGGTGACCCGCATCCCGTTGGCGTCGTAGCCGTAGGTCACGGTCCGCGCGGCGTCACCACCGGCGACCGAGTCGGCGACCGTCTCGGACAGCAGCAGACCGTCGTCGTCGTACGTCAGGGTGGTCAGCGGGCTGTGCTTCGCGCTGGTGACCGCGTTGGTGAACGCCGGGGTGCGCACGGTCACGACGCGATCCAGCCGGTCGTGGGTGTAGCTGGTCACCGCCTTGCCGATGCCGTTCGCGGTGTCGGCGGCCTCGGTCTCGGTGATCGTGCGGCCGAGTCCGTCGTACGTGAACTCGGTGGCGGCGCCGGCGGGGTCGATCGTCTTGGCGATGTCACCGTTCGGGCTGTACAGGATCGTCTGCACACCACCGTCCGGCTTGACCACCCGCCACGGCAGGCCCGGCTTGGTGGCCACCCCGTCGGCGGCCCCGTCGGGCGAACCGGTCCTGGTGTAGCTGATCCGGGTGGTGCGGCCGAGCGGATCCACCTCGCTGGTCCGGTTGCCGGCGGTGTCGTACTCGTAGGAGGTCAGGTACCGGTTGTCGGTGATCGACGTGGAGCCGGTGCCGCGCTGCGCGGTCAGCTTGTCGTTGCGGACGTCCGCGGGGACGTCCTTGTCCAGCCAGTAACTGTTGTACGAGGTGGAACAGTTGCCCGCCGACCGGTCCTGGCAGGTGGTGACCGACACGACGTTGCCGCGCTCGTCGTGCTCGTTCACGGTCATGTTGCCGTTGGCGTCGGTGACCGAGCGCAGGTTGCCCTTGCCGCTGTAGCCGTACCGGGTCACGTTCCCCCGGGCGTCCACGTCGGCGACCTTGCGGCCGTGGATCAGGTCGTTGACCACTCGTGTGGTGGCGCCGTCCGGGCCCTCGATCGCGTAGGAGACCTCACCGGCCGACTTGCCGGACGCCGCGTCCCGGGCCCGGAACTGGTACGACGCCTGGCTCGCGTCGATCACCGAGTGATAGGTGGCGACCTCGGCGATACTGCCCTTGAAGTAGCTGGTCACGTCGTGGTCGAGGTAGAAGAAGTTGCCCGAGGCCCGCTCCGCGTACCCGGCGCCGAGGGTGAACTTCAGCTCCTGGTTGTACACGCCCAGCCGCTGGTGGCTGGTCGACGACTGGGCCAGCTCGCCGTCCACGTACAGCGACTGGGTGGTGCCGTCGGTGGTCAGCACCGCGTGGTGCCACTTGCCGTCGTTGACCTTGCCCTTGCTGGCCAGCGACGGCAGCCAGGTCTGCGCGGTGCTGGCGTTGCAGTCGAACAGCTTCAGGACGGTGCCGTCCGTGGTGGACGTGTTCGGGTTGTCCAGGCAGCTGAGCGAGTTCTGGTTGCGGAACCCGCCGGAGTCGCCCTGCCACTGCTGGGCCGGGCTGTTGTTGCAGGTCGACAGGGTCAGTTCGGTGCCGTTGGCGGTGCCGTTTCCGGCCGGCGTGATGCACTTGCCGAACGCCTGGAGGGTGAACGACGTGCCGAGCCCGTTCGCCGGGACGACACTCCAGTTCTGCGCGGCCGACCCGTCACAGGTCCGCAGCTCGACCTTGGTGCCGTTGGCGGAACTGTCACCGGCGAGGTCGATGCACTTGCCCTTGGATCCGATCGAGTTGATCGGCCCGGTCGGCACCGAGTTCGGCGCCAGGCCGCGGAGCTTGCCGTCGGTGGTGATCCACAGGGTCGGGAACTCGTACCGGGTGGTGGAGAGGATGCTCTCGTACTTCGGGCCGAGCAGCGGCTGCCGGGCCGCGGTGGTGTTGAACCAGAGCGAGATCGAGGTGGTGCCGGCCTTCGTCGCGTCGGCGGCCGACGGCGGCGCCACCCCCGGCGGCAGGGACAGGTAGGACGTGGTGCCGTTGAACGTTCCCGCCTTGCCCGCGTCGCCGAACGGCCCGTTCACGGCGCCGAGCCCGACCACGTTGTACGCGGCGTCCTGCCCGTTGACCTCGTTCACCGGGATCTTGCCGCCACCGCTGTTCTCGGCCAGCCGCCAGTAGTTGGTCGGCGCACCACCGAGCACGGCGCTCTCGTACACCTTGGTGGTCTTGGCGATATCCGGCGCCTTCGGCGTCCACACCGCGCCGTTACCGTCGGTGACCTGGGTGACGCGGCTGCTCCGGCTGTCGTAGGAGATCTTCGCACCGGACTTGCCGGACGGCTTGGTCACCGCGGTCAGCAGCGGCACCGCCGGATGCTCACCGGCCTCGGCCAGGTATCTCGCCGTCGCCGCGTTGAGCGAGTTGTCGAAGAGCGCGGCCTCGGCGACCACACCGGTGAAGTAGTCGCGGACGCCCTTGTTGCTCGTCGTGTTCGGGTGCGGCTGGTTCGGCCAGCCCCCACCGACGAAACCCTTGCCGATGTACGACGACTGCGCGGTCATGTCCTGCACGACGATCCCGGCCTCGTCGTCGACCTGGTCGCCGTCGAGGTACAGCTCCTGCTTGTTGCCGGAGGCCGACAGCAGGACGTGGTGCCACTCGCCGTCCCGGACGCTGACGCCCGAGTCCAGCGCGGTGTGCACCCGTGACACGAACGTCTGGCTCGCCCTCGGCGCGCTGGTGGCGCAGGCCTCGGTGTGGACCGACGGCATGTAGTTGACCGGCGGCTCGGCGAGATCGTCATCGTCGGCGGCGAGCGCGGTGGTGGCCGTGGCCAGGCCGGGGCTGATGCCTCCCGGGAACGGGAAGGAGGGCAGGTAGCCGACCTGCATGCACTGGTACGTCTCGTTGTTGACGATCTGGCCGTTGGCCCGGACGTCCCAGCTCTGCGCCTCGTCGTTGGTCGAGCACGAGGTGGTGGCCAGCACCGCCGGGGCGACCACGTCGGTGTCCGTCTCGGCGGCCTGCAGACAGCGGGTGACACCGCCCGAGGTCACCTTGATCTGACCGGCACCGGTCCAGGTGAACAGCTGGCTGTTCGCGCCGGTGCAGGTGTCGGTGTAGAACGAGTCGTCGCCGTCGGAGGTGAGACAGTCACCATCGGACGTCAGGGTCAGTGTGGTCGGCGTGTCCCGTTTCAGGGCCTTCGGGAAACCGCCCATCAGGTGACCGTTGGATCCGACGTACAACGTGGGGTTGTAGACGGTCTGGGTGTTCCCCGCGGTCGATCCCGGCTTCTCCTGGGACTGGCCGTAGAGGACACCGGTGTCGGCGCCGTCCGCCTTGAACCACATGCTGATCGCCTGGTTCGACCAGTCCCCGGACATCTTGGCGGGCAGCTGCACCTGCGAGGTGCTGCCGTCGAACCCGGCCGCGGTCGAGGTCGTCCCGGCCAGCGGGCCGGGCACCCCGAGATTCACCCCGCTGTACGTGCCGACGTCGGTGCCGCCGTTGCCGACCGTGCTGCTCTCGGCCTGCCCACCGGAGGTCTCGTTCAGCCGCCAGTACGAGTGCGGCCGGGCGTCGATGACCGCGTTCTGGTAGAGCGATCCGCTGGCGCCGTAGGTGTACTCGTGGCACTTCGTCCCGCCACCCGGCGGGCAGACCTTGGTCAGGCTGCCGCCGGTGTACTGGTAGTTCCAGGTGTTCACCGAGGTGGCGTCGCCGGCGACGGCCGGGTCGGTGATCACTCGCGCCACCCGCGCGGGGGTGGTCGTGGTCCACTCGATGTCCAGGGTCCGGCCGGACGCCGCCTCGATCATCGACGGACGGCCGCCGGTGTGGTGGATCTTCTGGATCCGCCCGCCGCCGTCGGTGATGCTGACCAGCGGCATCGTGATGTCGGTGGCCGCGCCGAGGAACTCGTGGGCGGTGCCGTCCTTCTCCGTCAGCCGGTAGCCGCGATTCGTCCCGGAGGTGATCGGGATCAGGGTGGTGGCCTGGCCCGCGGGCGACGACCAGCTGCCGTCGTCGTTACGGCCGAACGCCAGCTCACGCCCACTCGGGTAGGTCACGACCAGGGTGTTCAGGACGGTCCTGCCGCTGATCGCCACCGGCTTCTCGGTGATCCGCGCGTCGAGCACGCTGGACCAGCCGGCGCCGAACGCCTGATCGGTCCGGTGGTCGGTGCTGTTGTACGACCGGACGATCTCCAGCGGCGGCCCGACGGTCCCGACCATGGCGTCCCGGGCCGTGGTGGTGTAGTTGCCGATCACCGGGTCGAAACCCTGATCGCTGTTCTGTGACAGCCCCGACGTGATCGGCTGCTGCGGCACCGGCGTGGACAGCGCGTTCTTGATCAGGTATTTGTCGTTGGTCAGCAGGCCGTCGTCGAGCCGGACGGTCCAGTAGTAGGTCTCGTTCCACTTCAGCACACCGGGCGGCACGGTCCACGACGTCTGGGCGCTGGGCTGGCCCGAGTCCTTGATGACGGTCTTGCCGTCCTTGTCGTAGATCACGAACTGGTACGTCAGCGACTTCGGCCAGTTGTCCGGGTCGGTGGCGTCCGCGATCAGCTCCGGCGTCAGTGTCGCAGTGGTCGCCCCGTACGCCGGGTACTGCTCGTTGACCTGCGGTTCAGCGTTGTCGTCGTAGGTCAGTTCGAGGTACGGGTCGGTCGTCGCGGTGCGGTTCGCCGAGGTGAACCGCTTGAACCCGGCCGAGTTGGTCTCCGACGCGGTCAGCGCCAGGCCGTAGTTAGGCCACTTCTTGGTGGACCACGCCTGGAAGGTGTCCACCGGCAGCTTCACCGCGCGCCGCGCGCCCTTGTCCGGATTGCTGCCGGTGTTCTCACAGGCCGGCTTGTTGTTCCCGATCACCCACGTGCCGATCGGCGCCGAGTAGGACGGCCCGGAGGCGAGCGTGCCCTTCGCGTCCAGGATCGTCTGGACCCGCCAGTCCGAGGTGATCCGGCGGACGTAGACCGGCATGGTGTTGGTGCAGTTGTACGACCACGAATGCCACATGCTGAGCTTCGCCGACTTGATCTGCGTGCCCATCAGGCCGTCGTCGTCGAACTCGTCGAAGTGCATGAACGACCGGGACCGGGTGGTTCCGCCGTCCCAGGTGCCGACCACCAGGTCGTCGCCGTTGTGGTTGGTGGTGGACGTGCTGTTGTCGGTGAAGATGTCACCGGTGTCCTTGGTCTGCACCGACGGGTCGACGCGGATCGGGTACTGCCGCGCCGGGTCGTTGAGCCACGCCGCGTCCGCCGTCACCTTCAGCGCCTGCCCACCGTCCACGGTGACCAGTTCGTAGCGCACCGCGTCGGATTCAGCCGGGGCACCCGACTGCGGGTCGACCTTCGAGTCCTCCATCCAGCCGCGCGGCACCCGCATCGCCACCTCGCCACCGGCGGTGACCAGTTCGATCGAACCGCCGGAGGTCAGCCGCGGGGTGAGGCCGTCCGTCCTCAGCGGGAAGACCCACTCGTTGCCGGCGGCCGGCGACTTCAGGATCAGGGTCTCTTTCAGACCGTCGTTGACCGAGTGCATCTCCAGGTCGGTGAACGGCAGCACATCCGGGTACGTCGCGGTCTGGCCGTCCACCACCGCCCGCACCGGGGCGGCGCCCGACAGACCCCAGGACAGCGTCTGGCCGGAGGCCGTGGTCACCGAGGCGAGCGACGTGGCGCCGGCCGAGGTCAGACGGGCGCCGCGGGCCGCCGAGGCGGGGGCGGCGGCCTGTGCGCCGAGCGTGACCTCGATCGAGTTCGCCCCCGCTTCGAGGCGGTCGCCGCGCTTGGTGAGGGTCGGGTCGATCGGCTCGTACGAGCCGTCCCCGGCGTTGAAGTTGACCCGGGACTCGTGGATGCGCCGGGTGAACGAGCCGTCCTGGTTCTCGTACGCGGTGGAGGTCGCCGTGGACTTCTCCGGCAGGCGCTCGCTGAGCTCCTCGTCGAAGCTGTTCTCGTCGCCCTGCTTCGGCGCGGTGGTGAACGGCTTGGATTCGGGCAGCTCCGGCGTCACCGGGTCGTCGACGCCGGCCCTGCGCCCGGCCTTCTGACCCGCGCCGGTGTCCCCACCGGTCTCGGCCGACGGCACGTAGTGCCCGGCGGCCGCGGGGTCACCGAAGACCTCCTGCACCGGCACCCCGGCCACATCGGCCAGTGCCGGGCCCTGGCGCAGGATGGACAGCAGACCGGAGACCGGCCAGCCGCCGTCCTCCGGAATCACCTCCGGCGGCACGCCCAGCGACAGACCGACGGTAAGTGCGGTGACGACAGCGATGCGCCGCCTCATAGTGAGCCCCGTTCTCACAGCTTTCTCCAAGGTGCGGGCGGAAGCATGCGGCAGCGATATCGATCTCTGCAAGATCTTGATTTCCGCGGGCGGAGCTGCATAGCCTCCGTCGATGTCCCGCGAAGCACGACCGGCAGTGACCATTCGAACGACGTCTATCCGGTACCTGATCAGCAGAAAGATCGCGGCGCTCCGATGGCCGCACTGGGTGGCGATCGGCACCGCGGCAACCGTCGCGATTGCTGTCAGTGTCTGGGCACTGTGGCCAGAGTCACCTCGCCAACGGGTTTACCTCGACGCCACCGCCTGTCTGCTCACCGGCAACCAGGGGGTGACCACCGAGCCCGCCGCATCCGTCTGGGCCACCCTGCAACAGGCCTCGGTGGACACCCTGGTCCGCGCGCAGACCCTGCGGGTGAGCGATCCGCAGACACCGGAGAACGCCGCCGGCTATCTCGCCTCACTGGCCACCTCCGGCTGCGGGCTGATCGTCGCGGTGGACGCGGGACCGGCCGCCGCCGTCGACAAGCACGCCGGCACGTTCCCCGCGACCCCCTTCATCACCGTGGGTGGTGGCACTCCGGCGGCGAACGTCCAGGTCTTCGACCCGTCGGACACCGCCGGGATCCAGGCCGCCGTCCAGACCCACCTGGAAGCGATGGCCGATCAAGCCTCCTGACGTAACCGCACCTCAGACCCTATGTAGAGATCAATGCTAGGGTGGGCCGTGGGATGCCACACCGGCAACCCGAAAAGACCCCCCGAGGTGAACATGAGGAACCAGAATCGCGCCGGCATCGCCGCGGCCGCCGTCGCCGCCATGATGGCGGGTGTCACGGGATGTGCCGGCAACCAGCCGAGCGGGGCCGCGGGCGGTGACGCCACCCAGGTGCTGATCGACTCGGTGGCCGGGCTCCGGGCCGGCAACTACACGTTCACCCGGACCGGCGCCGGCTTCATCGCCGACATCCAGCAGGGGGCGGTGGCACTGCCGGACGGGATGTCGATCCGGCACACCGGCACGTTCGCGGTGACCCGGGCCGGGACCGAGACACTGCTGCAGTACGCGCTGCACGGCGATCCCGAGATGCGCGAGCAGTACCTGGCGTACTGGAAGAAGAACGTCAGCGGGGCCGAGGCGAAGAAGATCGACGCGATCTACGCGCAGCTCGACGGCCGGAACTGGGTGCGCACCACCGACGAGAAACTGGCCGAGACCGCCGCCGTCGAGGAACAGAGCGGCCTCGACTCGATGGCCACGCTGCCCACGCCGGAGAAACCGGACAGCACCGGGGCCGTCGTGCTGGTCGAGGCGGTCACCAGCGCCGAACGCTCCGGCGACACGATCACCGGCACCCTCGACGCCACCGGCCAGGACCCGTTCCTGCGGCGGGCGTTCAGCGAGGCGGACTACCTGTACGGTCCGGGCGCGAAGGCGATGCCGTTCCGGGCCACCCTCGACGGCCAGGGCCGGCTCACCGAGTTCACCGTGACGATGCCCAGCGTGATGGCCTCACAGCCGGCCGAGCCGTACGAGCCGTCGCCGCCGCTGGTCATCCGGATCTCGGACTACGGCGTGACCGAGGCGCCGAAGCCACCGGCCCAGGTCACCGGCGAACTGAGCGCGCAGGCGTACGACCTGCTCGCCCGCGACACCGACTGACCGGCCGCTGACGAGGGCTTCTACACTCCCGGCGTGACGAGCATCCCCACGCCGACCGAGATCGCCTTCTCCCTGCTTCGGGAAGGACGGCTCGCGGACGCCGAGAACGTGATCAGGCGGGAGGTTCGGGCCGCCGCCGACAAATACGGCACCGACAGCCACCAGTGGGCGTCGGCCCAGTGCGATCTCGGAAACATCCTGCTCAGCGGCGACCAGATCAGCCGGGCCGTGGACTGCTTCCGGGCCGCCGCCGACGTGCCGGCCCGCGATCACGAGAGTGGCAAGGACCGGTTGACGTACCGGCTGAATGTGGGTCTCGCTCTGCGGATGGCCGGCCGCTTCGACGAGGCCGAGGCCGAACTGCGGCAAGGCCTGACCGAACGGCACGACTTCTACGGACCGGACCATCCCGGGTACGCGTTCGGCCTGGAACCGCTCGCCGACCTCCTCCGTCGGGCCGGCAAACTGGACGAGGCCCGGCAGGTGGCGGAGCAGGCCGTCGCCAACCTGTGGCGCAACGGCCACGAACGGGTGTCGTCCGCCCTGGCCCTGCGGGCCGCGATCGTGTTCGAGCTGGGCGGGCGGCCGTTCGACGGCTCCGAGTTCGCCGACCTGCCCGACGAGGTCGTGGCCCGCACCGGCCAGGCACTGGTCCAGATCAGTGACGACAAGGAGCTCATCCTCGCCCTCACCGAAGCCCTGGAACACCGCCTCGGCCCCGACCATCCCGGCACGCTCACGGCACTGTCCGCGCTGGCGAACCTGGCCCACGACAGCGACGACGAACAAACCCGGATCAGCGCGATCCAGCGCCTGCTGGCCTCCTACGAACGGCAGGACCTGCCGGAACAGGCGCTGATGGCGGAGCAGGGCCTGGCCCTCGCATACGGCCACGCCGGCGACGCGGAGGCCGGAGTGCGGTCGTACGAGTCGGCGTACCACCGGGCCGAACGCCTGGGCTCCCCCGAAATCGTCAGCCAGGTGCTGCGCAACTGGGGTCTGGCCCTCCGCGACGCCGGCCAGGAGACGCTTGCCGAACAGCGCCTGACGGAAGCCCTGACACAGGCCCGCCGCGGCACCGACCCCGACATGGTCGGCCGGGCCGGGGTGGCGCTGGGCCTGTTCCTGCAGCATGCCGACCGCCTGCCCGAGGCGCGCGGCGCCCTGGAGGAGGCGCTGACGGTGATGGACCCGGTACACCCGGACGCGATCGTGGGCCGCAGCCACCTGGGCGCGGTCCACGAGGGCCGCACCTGCGGTTGCGGCGACATGCCGTCCACCATCGCCGACGCGTTCCGGGACTTCGTCCTGACCCGCCTCCCCACCGACCTGCTGGCCCATCTGGACGTGGCAGTCGTCGACAACGACTTCAAAATCGACGTCCACCTGAAGCGAGAGCCGACAGAACAGGAACTGGAACGCCTGAACCAGGTCTTCCAGACAGCCCAGGCCGAATTCCGCCACCGCCTGACCCGAAACTGACCCACCCTCCCGGCGCGGCCGCCCTCCGTCCCGGCGCGGCCGCCCTCCGTCCCGGCACGGCCGCCCTCCGTCCCGGCACGGCCGCCCTCCGTCCCGAGGCGGCCGCTGCCCACGCCGCGCCGGGCAGTCCCGAAATGCACCGATCCATAACCGCACGCCGGACTGAGAACACGGCCGCAGCCACGGCCGCACCGCACTGATCCGCCGATGAGGGGCGCCTCTGCCCTGCCAGTGAATGGCGCCTCTGCCCTGCCGGGAAATCCGCGCAAAAGTAGCGGGATTTACTGGCGCCTCACGCATCCGTCCGCATTTTCGTAAAACCTGAAATCCGCGAGAAAAATCTGTCGAATATCGGAAGTCGCCCATAGGAATCCGGACAGAAATCTCCCCGGCCACCGCACGGAGACCCTCAGCAACCTGGCCGTCTCGGCCCACATCGAATGTCACCGTGACCACCGTCCCGCGTCGGCCACACTCATTCATGAAAAGACAACCCCACGCTCGCCCAACCGGTGCCGAGACCGAGACCGGGACTGTGTCTGGGTCTGGGTCTGGGGCCGGCGCCGGGGCCGGGACCGGGACTGTGTCTGCGTCCGGGGCCGGCGACGGGTCCGGGGCCGGGGCCGGGACCGGGACCGGGACCGGGACCGGGACTGCATCCAAGACCGGGACTGCACCCAGGACCGGGATTGCACCCTGGACCGGGGCCGAGGCCGGGGCTGGCGTTGCGGCCACAGGCTCCCGGTTCGCCCACGGCCGTCGGATCGGTCCGCCGGGTTGCGGCGCTCGCGGCGCCGACAGGGACACCGCTGGCGCTGCGGTTGTTGCGGGCCGGGCTATTGGAGCTGCCGTGCTTGTTTCCCACGCCGCGCCCCGAACCGCCGGATGACGCACAATGCCAGGTGAAGCCGCAGGCGCCGGGCGCGAGACGGGCGCCGGGCGCGAGACAGGCGCCGGGCGCGAGACAGGCGCCGGGCGCGAGACAGGCGCCGGGCGCGAGACAGGCGCCGGGCGCGAGACAGGCGCC